>JAJZGH010000099.1 GCA_021798635.1 Planctomycetota bacterium
CAACCTGTTCATACGTCACGGGGACCTTCACGGCGGAAGCGGTTCCCTTGGCTGCCAATGTACCGCTGCCCTTGGATTCTGATCGAGCAATCGGGGCCGGGGGTGCGACCGGAACGGGTGCTTTAGCGGGAGCAGCAGCGGATGGTTTTTTTTTGCCAATAGCCATAATATAAACTCCTGTAATGGCGGCCTGAACAAAGCAGGCCAAAAAAATATTTCGCCGCCCATGACCGTCATAGGCACGAACATTTGAGAACTTATACGCTGGTGTAAGCCCTCAATAAGTCTCAATTTCCCCCTGACGTCAGCCGGCCGGTTTACAGCCCTCTCAAAACCGAAAAATAATAATTTCCGGCTGAGGCTTTACTAACCGCGGTATCCGTTGTATGAATTTATAGGGCGTAAGTCAAGCGACTTGCCACGGATGGCCGATAAACATCAGGAAGCTGTCGGCAACCGGTCGATAACGGCTACGCGGGTTTTCAGGGCCTCTTTGGTTAGAGGACCAATAAAAACGGCCTGTTTCGTGATGTTTTGAGGCGATAGAGGCGGTGGAAGTTGGCACGCACCAGGGTGCGTGTTGCTGTGGAATATTCCGGGATTTATGGAGAAATCAGAAGATTTCAATCCTGGTGGGAATGTTACTGATATTCTTCCGGCGCAGCAATAGCAAAAGGGAAACAACCTATGGCGCGGGCACCAAAATTCGGACGCACGTTTTCGCGCCGCCCGGCTTTTTCGTTTCGTCCGCGAACCAGGTTCAAGCTTCCCAAAAGATCGGCACCGCTTTTTTCAAAAACGCCCGGCACGCCAACGCGCACGATCGCCAGCGGAACCTGGCTTAGTGTGGTACTCTCCGTGCTGGTGCATGTGCTGCTGCTGTTTACATTTGTCCTGGCAATTCGCCTGTTGATCAAAATTCCGCCCCCCCCGCCGCTGCCGCTGATTGTTCCCCAATCTTTTTTATCGGGCAACCAGCTTTCGCATCCGGATAAGGTAACGGCGGCACCTACGCGGGCATCCGCTCTCAAGCGTTTTCTTTCCACGCGTAACGCCAGCAATTCCGTATCACCGACAGCGCTGAACGCCATGCTCAACGGCACCGCCACCAATGAACATCTTTATGCCATAAGTTTAGGAAAAGGCGGTGAACTGGCCTCCAACAACGGCTCCATGGGAGCCATGGGCGTCCCGGGAAAAACCATCGGCGGGATGCCGGCCGTATCTTTCTTCGGCGTACAAACCCGCGCCAAGCGGGTGGTTTTCCTGGTGGATCACGGAGGGCGAATGGTCGGGCATCTTTATCTGCTGCGGCGGGAAGTTCAGCGATCCATCCGGCATTTACTGCCCTTCCAGAGATTTGCGGTAATTAAAATTTCCGCCACCTATAAAATTTTAGGCCCCGACAAGCTTCTGCGGGCTTCGCCGGCCAACCGCGCCATGGTGCTTCCGCTGGTGCATAACATCATTGCGGAAAATAAGGATATGGGACAATTGCTGCCGTTTCTCCGCCCCTTTAAAGCCGCCTGGGCTATGCACCCGCAGGTCATATTTTTTCTCACCGATGGATATGTCGATCCGCGACTCATCGCGGATATCGGTGACTTAAACAGCCAGTATCCCATTCGCGTATACACATTTACATTTATGGGCGACAACCAGCGGCATCAGAAAAACCTGCGGAAGATCGCCGCCGAGACCGGCGGAAAATTTTTATATTTATCCAAGCGCATCCTGGAACGCGAAGGATCTTCCGCCACCCCATAAATGTATTTCACACAGGTTCTTTAAGCTGATCAGATTTGGGTAAATCTTTCAGGCTTGATAACCCAAACACTTCCAGAAAATGTTTGGACGTGCCATACAACATGGGCCTTCCGACATCTTCCGCCCGGCCCACAATTTTGACTAAATTGTATTCCATCAGCGTGCGGATCACCTCGCCACAAGCCACCCCGCGGATGGCTTCGACATCCACGCGCAGGATCGGCTGCTTGTAGGCAATAATGGCCAGCGTTTCCAGAGCGGCAGGCGTGAGGCGGCCCTCGTCACGTTTGCGCATTAAGCGTTGAATGTACTGGGCGTACTGCGGCAAAGTCAGTATCTGATACCCGCCGGCCCGCTCTTCAATTCTGAACGCCGCTTCGCGTTGACCGTAAAGCTCGTTTAATTCCTCCACCCCCGCTTTGATCGTCCGTGCGGAATCTAAACCCAGCGTCTGGGCGATTTTGGCACCCGATAAAGGCACATCACTGGCAAACAACAGCGCCTCAAGCACTTGTCGCAATGGCATGGATTCCGTAGAGATCGATTCATGGGGCGATACACCATCATCGGGCAGCGGCTCCGCCGGGGCACGGTCACCTCCGGCCGCTACCGCTTCGACAGCAGCCGGCGGGTTATCTTCCGTGGGAACGGTCTCGTTTGTGTGTGGAGACATACTTTGAACCGGTTGCTCCAGCGGTTCCTGCGATGCAGATGTTGATTCAATGACTGTATTCATGCCTAGAATCTACATCCCGCAGGCCGCCGAGTAAAGCGCGGGACCGATTTACCTCGCGGCAACTGTGGCGATTCCCCTGGCGGGGATCCTGCCATGCCTGCGGACTCTTACTGCGGTGCGGATGCGGGCGTAATGAGCAAATCGGTGAGGTCATGTTGCCGCAATACCCGAACGCCGGTGTGTTGACCGATACGTTCCTCGGTCAGCAATCGGTGCAGATCATCAATGCCCGCAACACGCTGCCGATCCATCGCCAGAATAATATCACCCGGTTGCAATCCAGCCTGATCAGCAGGACTGCCCGGCTCCAAGGCCGCAACACCCACGCCGCTGGACGCATCCAACTTATAAAATTGCACAATTCGCCGGGGGATTGGCACATCCTGGCCGGATACGCCAATGTAACTGCGACGAACCCTGCCATCGCGAATGAGGCGCGAGGCGACGAATTCCGCGGTATTGGAGGAAATTGCAAAACAAATTCCCTGCGCGGGCAGAATGACGGCGGTATTGACGCCGATTACTTTGCCGTTAGACGCCACCAGCGGACCGCCGGAGTTGCCGGGGTTTAGAGCAGCATCCGTCTGAATCACACCATCAATTAACCGTCCTGATCCACTGCGGAAGCTCCGTGCCAGCGCGCTAACCACGCCTGCGGTCACCGAAGCCTGAAACCCCAGGGGACTACCAATGGCGATCGCGACCTGCCCGACCTTTAGTTGCGAAGAATTACCGAATTGCACCGCCGGGAAATTATCACCATCTATGCGCACCACCGCCAGATCCGTATGCGGATCATCACCGATGAGAAAGGCTCTCATTCGCCGCCCATCGGCGGTGGTCACAGCAATTCGCGCCGCGCCATGAACCACATGGCTGTTGGTAAGCACAAATCCATCAGGAGTGAAAATAAACCCCGATCCGCTTCCCGCGCGACGTTCCGGCGCGCGGGATGTGGAATCCACCCCATGGAATACCTCAATATTTACAACGCAGGGGGCCACGGCCTCAACCGCGCCGGCAACAGCCCGGGAATATGCATCCAGCAGATCGGAATCATCCGATTGGCCAAGATCAGGCGGCCCCGGCGGCGAAGACGACATGGATAAATCAGTGAAGCCTTCCGCCGAACCCACCGGGTTTTGGGCGTCGGAGGAATAAAAATGCAGTTGTGCCATCGCGCACCTCGTTATCAAACCGTTGCCGAAAAAGTTTGGAACCGTTCCAAGACTTCCATCAGCATGGCAGAAGAATTCTAGGCGCGCACTATTTGAATAGTCAGAATTCTCGGAAAAGCGTGGCGGGGGTGTTATGGTTTATAGTTTAATTAGAGGTCTACACCGCTTGGAATTTGGTGATTCTACTTATCATCTTCAGGCTCGGTCGCAGCCACTCCGCGTTGGCGCCATGCGGAAGGAGTCAAGCCGGTGAGTTTACGGAAAACGCGGTGAAAGTGTTGATAATCCCGGAATCCACTGGCCTGAGCAATACGGGCCAGCCCTTCATCCCCCCGGCGCATGAGCTGCGTGGCATGTGCGATTCGCACCGTAGAAAGATGCTGGTGCATGGAACGATGAAGTTGCATTTGAAAATAATTTTGCAGCGACTGACGCGAAAGTCCGACATGCCGCACCAGCTCAGAAATTTTCAGGGGCCGGTGGAAGTTATCACGGATATAACGCACCGCCTTGGCCAACCGCGGGTCCAGGCGGTGAGCGACATCGGTGGAAGCGCGGGCCATGACGCCGGCGTTGGGAATCACCTGATTACCGATTGATGGTTTTATGCCGGACATCATGGAATCCAGTGTTTCGGCCGCCCGCTGTCCCCAGTGCTCCAGGTTCAGGTCCATACTGGATAACTGCACCGGAGCATGCAGACAGACGGTCGGAAAATTGTCAACGCCAACCACGGCAACATCATCCGGCACGGTTAAACCTGCTTCCAGACACATTCCAATTGCTTCCACGGCCGCCTCATCATTACCTGCCATCAGGCCCATGGGCACCGCCGTATTGGCGAGTTTACGTTTCAAGTCCTTAATAGCCACGGCTTTGGCATGAATTCCCGCAGCCAGAGCTGCCCGGCACAGGCCCGCAAACCTCGCCCGTTCGGATTTACTGCGGCGGGAGCGCATTTGAACAAATGCGATGCGCTCCAGCCCGCAGGCCAGCAAATGCTCGCCCGCTGCCTGCCCCACAGCCGCATCATCGCAGCAGACCGTGCAGGCACCGGGCACAGGCCGGTGCTGGTCAAGATTTACAATGGGACAATGGATCGCCCGGGCCATGCGTTGCAAGGTGGCGTCACGCCCGCTGAATACGATGACGCCGTCATATTTACGCCGAATGGGCAAACGATTGGCAAAGCGCACGCGCGTGTCCAATATCCACCCGTGGCCAGCCCCATGCCGCGCTATGCCCCGCAACAGCCGCTCGTCCCACCACCAAAGGGCCAATAATACATGCTTAGGCCGCATGGCACCGCCGGAGGGCTTGCGTAAAGCTGCGGAAAACGATGTCGAACCGGCATTCATAGCGATAATGATACATGATGATGGCGAAAAGGCTATAGATTACCGTACCGCTTTCTTGTATTGTGCACGTTAGATTCAAGGCAAGGATTTCATGCTTATGGCAGTATGGGCGGCGGATATCGGAGGTACGAATATCAAACTGGCGATTGTGGATCGCGGCAGGATTCTGCTGACGCGCGAAATCGCCGCCCTCCCCGGCGATGGCCTGCGCCACGCCATGAATCGCATCGCACCCATTTGGCAGGAACTCTGTCAACAAACAGCTATTGCGGAATCCGACATTACCGCAATTGGCATTGCGCTTCCGGCGATTGTGGCACCGGAATCCGGAAAAATCTGGGCGGTGCCCGGCGGCAAGTTTCCCGACGCTCCGACATTGAAGTTTGCCGCATGGATTGATAACAAATTCCGCAAACCAGCCTACTGGTGCAACGACGCCCATGCGGCGCTGGCCGGGGAAATAAAATACGGTGTGGCGAGACGGGCTAAAAATGTGGGGATGATAACCCTGGGCACCGGAGTGGGAACCGCGATCGTCCTGCGGGGCAGGCATCTCACCGGCACCCATGGATTAGCGGGAAACGCCGGCGGCCATAACACCATCGATGCGGGCGGCGGCCGGTGCGGATGTGGGAATATTGGATGCGTTGAAACGCAGGCCTCGTCATGGGTGCTGCCCGCGCAAGCGGCGGATTCCCCTTTATTTTCCCAAAGCGCCCTGGCCGCGGAAGCAAGCGTTACCTATGAGGCGGTATTTCGTCTGGCAAGAAAAGGGGATTTTCTGGCCCGGCAGCTTAGAGCACATGCGCTTAAGACATGGGCCATCACAGCCACGACATTGATACATAATTACGACCCCGAATTGCTGGTCATTGGCGGCAAGATTGCGCGAAGCGCCGATGTGATTGTGCCTTTTATGCAGAAATTTATTCGTGCCCACTGCTGGGCAAAATGGAATGTACCTATTCGACCCGCGGCTCTGGGGAACGAGGCGGGAATCAGAGGCATTGCGTATCTGGCCGCAAAGAATGCTAAACGGAGCCGATGATGGACCCTGTCGGTCATTACAACAAGCAGCCGGTTGTCGCAGTGACATGTGGTGACAAGTGCGCCCGGGCCGGATGGAATTCTGTTGGTCAACATCTGCGTGATGTCCTGCAAGAAAAATCCCGCGCTTCCGTCCTTATTACCGTGGATTGCTATATCGGAGTTCTGGACGACGAAGTTCTGACGCAGGTGCGTGCGGCCATTAAGCCCGACAGTGTGATCCATACCCATTCTCTGATGAAATCTGCTTCCGAAATAGCGTCCATGATAGAGCCGTTTCTTGGTAACGATCCGGTTTTCGGCCGCATGACCTATCTGGAAATGCAGGATTATTTCGATACTGAAAAACTTCGGGCGGTTCAAAATCAGGTCAGGTCCGGGCAATATCGGACGGTACTCATTTACGGGCCGGGCGCAGCATTGGTTGCTGCGTCACCGGACATTCTCATTTACGCGGACCTCGCACGCCGGGAAATTCAGCGGCGTTTCCGTCAGCAGGCCATCAGTAATCTGGGCTGCAACAACATTGGGCAAACGTGGGCGGCGCAGTATAAGCAGGGCTATTTTGTGGACTGGCGTGTCTGCGATCGACACAAATTCCGCGTGTTTGATTCCGTCGATTTTTTTCTGGACACCAATACGCCCCATGCGCCTAAGCTTGTAAGCGGGGATGCGCTTCGCATGGCACTGGGCCAGGTAGCGCAACGGCCTTTCCGGGTCGTACCGTTTTTTGATCCTGCGCCGTGGGGCGGCCAATGGATGAAAGACAAATTTAACCTGGATCGTGGTGAACCTAACTACGGGTGGGGCTTTGACTGCGTGCCGGAAGAAAACTCTCTTAACCTGCAATTCGGCGCTATCCTTACAGAATTTCCTGCGATTAATGTGGTCTATCGCCAACCCCGTGAATTGCTGGGCGAAAGCGTCTACGCCCGCTTCGGCCCGGAATTTCCTATCCGTTTTGACTTGTTGGATACCATGGGCGGCGGAAATTTGAGCTTTCAGGTGCATCCCTTAACCGGCTACATCCAGGAGCACTTTGGAATGCACTACACCCAGGATGAAAGCTATTACATGCTGGATGCCGCTCCGGACGCCTGCGTTTATCTGGGGCTGCGCAACGGTGTGAACGCCGCAGATATGGCGGCCGATCTTTATAAAGCGCAACAAGGCACCGCGGCGTTTCCAACGGATCGGTATGCCAATCGCTGGCCCGCGCAACGCCATGACCACTTTCTGATTCCTGCCGGAACCTGCCATTGCTCCGGGGCAGGCGGACTGGTTCTGGAAATCAGCGCCACCCCGTACATATTTACATTTAAGCTCTGGGATTGGAGTCGCAAGGGCCTGGACGGTGCACCGCGTCCGGTCCATTTGGACCATGGCCTGGCCAATCTGCAATGGGATCGCAGGCGTGAATGGACGCAGCGACATTTGATCAACCATGTGACGCCACTGGGTTCCGGGCCGGGCTGGCGCGAAGAACGAACCGGCCTGCATGAAATGGAGTTCATTGAAACCCGCCGCCACTGGTTCACACGTGAGGTTACGCATCACACCGGCGGCGGCGTAAATGTCTTGAATCTGGTTCAGGGAGATGCCGTCACGGTGGAAAGCCCCACCGGAGATTTTGATCCGGTTGTTATCCACTATGCCGAGACATTTATTGTTCCAGCTGCGGTGGGTGCTTATACCATTCGACCCTTTACTTCTGACGGGGATCAGAAGTACGCCACGATTAAAGCTTTCGTGCGGACGTAAGCGAATTGTCGGTCCCTGCCGCCACGTTGCTTTAGCAAGTCGCCCTACGATCCTGAGGCCATCCGCGGTAACCCCCAGACGCGATGCGGGAATTTGCCCATCGCCCCAATTACGGAGAGGGATCGCAGCGTTTTGTAAACATGGCTGGACGGAGGTCAGAGAGTGTCGGGCAAGCTGGGGTGCATGAACCGTTTTCCCATCACAGTTTCTCCGCTAGAATGTGTGGATAATTCTCTGCGGTCTGCACTACAAGTTCACCGAACATGGCGTTGGCCCATGCAAACCAAGGGCGTGTAAAGCGCGTGGGGTCGTTCTTGTGGAAGGACTCGTGAACGAAGCCGGTCCCGGCGCTGCCGAGTTTTAGCGAGCGAAGGGACCATGCGACCTCGCGCGCGTCGGTTGCGGTCAAGCCATACATGATCAAGCTCAGCGGCCAAACATTGTCGCCGGATACATGAACGCTACCAATACTTTCAAATTTTCCTTTGACAAAATACGGATTTTCGGCGCTCCATATTATTTTCCTTGTCGCCTGGTAGGTGGGATCGTTTCGATCGCAGGCTCCAAGATAAGGCAGCGACAGTATTCCGGGCCAAGCCGCATCGTCCATAAAAACAGCGTTGCCGAATCCGTCTATCTCGTATGCGAAAATATTTTGTCGTCGCGTTCCCAAATCTCTGGCAAGGTTCGTCAGCATTTGCGAAAACTTCAGCGTTGATAGGAATTGCGCGGATTCACCATCCATGGCATGATAAACTTCTGATAGCTGCCGTAGGACCGTAGCCGCGAACATGTTATCCGGAATATGCAGTGGGTAGATCACGGCGTCATCCGAAGCCCGAAACATGGTGTAGATCAGCCCGACCGGGCGAGCCGGAAATCCGTAACCGCTGCGGGGCAACGTGTCCGTGGCACGAGTTGTGAACATTTGAAAATGGTACGGTCCCGGACCATCGAGCCGCTGCTGTTCCTTGAAGATGGATACGATTTTTTCCATTGCTTTTCGCCACCGAGCGTCAAACGCACTGACATCGCCGGTAACTTTCCAATATTCGTAAGACATCTTGATTAAGGCGCATGGGGTATCCAGTTCCCATTTGTGCTCCCATACACCTGGGACCATGTGCGTACGGTCATGCGCGAACGGTGTTGGTTGCTGCGCATTCCTACAGTAGGCGTTGGCGTAGGGCGAAAGCAGCAGGCAATCGACCATGCGGTTTATTACTCCATGGATCATCAGCCGGAGGTGCGGATCGTGAGGCACCAGCGCCAGATAGGGCAGCATCTGAAACATGGTGTCGCGAGGCCACATCGCCGGGATATCCCCAGTAAGGACAAAGGTGTCGGGCCTCCCGTTCGTGATCTGGAATTCCACAGTTGTATCTAATGGATTCGGGTAGCAATTTTCGAACATCCAGGCGAGTTCCGGATCCGCAATTTTTGCCTTTATGTCTCGCAGCCGCTTTTCTACCGCCTCGGAGACGAACCGCCGTTCCGTAACTGGCGGTCTGCGCGAAGCGCGTGATGCCGTTGGCCTCGCTATTTCACGGATGTAGTCCGTGGCATTAAATCGTCTTGGCTGCCTCGGCGGCATGGCGTTAGCTGTCCCCCCCGATGGCGGGACTCGCATAGTGATGGCAGCCATTGCGGTTGAAACAAGGAAATCTCGTCGTTCCATCTGAAAGGTCCTTTAGAAAAAATGTCTGTTATTGTTATTAATGTTTTATTCTTATGGGGATACCCGCCGCCATAGTTCGTTCGCTGCCACCCACTAGGGTGGCTTCACGACCAGCGTGGCGAGATCCATGGGCGCTATTGAGTAGCCCGCTGGCATTACAGTCAGCTTACGCCCGAACAACGACGATAAAAAGACGTTTCGCAGCGGCTTCTCGTTCCAAGCCAGCTTCGGACATACCGGCGCGTGCCCGACGTTGAACAGCCGTAGTAGCCACCCATTATCCATGCCTAGGGGGTGGCATCCGGCAACAATGAGGTCAGCGCTTTCGACGTGGAGCGGAAAATTAGGCAACCTAGTTTTGCGGAACGGCACCGCAATGAGGGGCTGAGCCACGCCCCTGCTGAAACGCTCCGCTGCGAGGCGGCTGAACTTACCATGGCGTTCGAAGTCGTAACTCAGTGAAACGCGACCCCGTTGCCACGCTTTGTAGTTGGTGTGCCAGTAGTTATTCATAATGAATGACAACGCCGTGCTGCTAATCACGGGCCGTGGGAGCCAGCGACTGCCGTCCGTCGCAATTTTCCCCAGTTCCACCTCTGGCGCGTCTGGTGTGCACCAAGTGACGCCAAAAGTTGGATTGGAAAAATCCACAAACTGCGACACCGCGTAGTAGTTGTAGTTCGAAATGGGGAGGGACTCTGTTTTTGGATCGAATACAGCCCACGGGGTACCGATGCGTACCACCGGTTGGGGGACCGCAAACGGAAAGGCCAAATAAACCCCCTCGCTCTCGGGCCACACCTTCCTTTTTTCCAGGACGTCGGTGACGTGAACCCTTTTCATCGCGCGGTAAAGGCTTACAACACGGGTAAAAGCTCGGCAGCCGGGAGCGCCTCCGGAAATTCGCACCTCCGCAACCACTGGCCCCTTGTCGATGACAGTAATTTCCGGGTTTTCAGTCGCGTAGCTCGGCAATCGACCTTGGGGCCCAAGCACGTAAAGGTAATCGTTCAGCCCTCTGTTATCCGGCTGGCCTTCCTTCACCAAGTTGCCGATTGCGCCCTTAACATGCCAAGCGGTGATGGTGCCCATCCGGCGATCAACTACAAGGGACTCCAATCCATTCCATATTGCATCGCCACCGGCTCCAACCGCGAGGTGGCCGCTCGTATGGGGCGATCCGGATAATACCCTGTAAATCCGAACGCCCATGGGTGGAACGTCGCGAGCCAAGAACGCCAAGGACCCATTGGCCAGCAGCTGCGAACACACAAGCCTTCCGCTGGGGCTTTTCACGCGGTAACGGCCGCGTACCAAATTCTTTTTCAGTGTGACAACTCCACTGCGTTCCCAAGAGCAGGTGTTGATCACAGCAAAGCGGCGGGTGCGGTGGTTGGCGCGTACTACGGATAAAGCGCCTTTCCTGAGCGTTCTAGCAATCGATCTCACTCGGTACGCGTAGCCGCGTTTGGTTTTCCACTGGGACATCACGAACTTACTACTAGGGCGAGCGAAGGAGTCCCAAGCACCCCATGTGTGTTCGTCGTACAAGACCGCATTCTGCCATGCTAGTTGGAACTTTGAGCGAGGGTAATGGGCAGGCTGAAGGATGTCCCAAAGGATCTGATCTTGTGTGAGTAGCTGCCGCGCACGGCGATCTACGGAAGTAACACGGGCATCCGAGGCGGCACCATCACTCCAGTACCCATTGTAATTGTCGCAATACGTGGGGATTGTATTCCCATACCTCCGCGCGAGCTTGGCGAAAACCTGATCAACGGTCCCAATCTTAAACCGCGGCCACGCGTAACGCCTGTTCCATTTCGCAATGCGCTTCGGCAGCAGTGCGTCGGGCGGGGCGTTGTCACCGAGGGCATCCAGTAAATAGCAGAAATCATACGGGTATTTCGGATTTCGCCCCTCAAAGGTTCGTATAAATACTCGTATAGCGGACCTGCTGGTAATTGGCGTCTGGTAACCCCATACGCTCTGCCAAACCAAAATCTTCTGTTTCCCGGACGGAGACCCCCAATAAAATGCTTTGCCGTCCCAGTTTCGGGCAGATCCGAGCCACCCTCCCGTAAGGGGAGATGCATAATTGGGCCCCCATGCGAAATATTTGATTCCCGCATCGGCAAGGACCGTAACGTAGCCCCAAGTTGCTCCGGGCACATCGCACTGCACGGCCGCGTCTACTGGGAGCCCGTACCTACGGCGCAGTGCATCAGCGTACTGCACCATCGCGAGGAGCTCGTTGCCGCTGCAGAGGCCACTCAATTCGTTATCATAGGTCGCGCCCAAGCAAATTTGCCCGCGTAAAACCGCATCGCGGAACCTCTTGATTTCATGGACGCTAGCCCTTGCAAGGTAATGTTGAACCGCGATCAGGCTTTCAACGTTCCACTTGTAGCGTAGGCCAACGGGCAGGCCTCGTGTATTTTTAATAAGTTTTAATGCCTTGTTGATATAAGCCGCGTGTAGACGCAAGGCGGTTGCCGGGAGGTAGCCATAGCCGATGTCCATGTGAGAATGGGGCAGGGCGAAAATAGTCAAATGCGGCACGACCGAGCACTGGGCGGAAATGTGGCCCGCTTGCCGCCCAGACACCATGAGAGATATATTCGTCAGGTGGGGCTCTCTCGCAGGGCCGCACGCCAAGGAGCAAATATTCACTCCAGAAGAAATTTCAAGGCTGTGGCCTACGCCACTTACTTTGACGATTGCTCGTGACGGTGGGCCATCGTTGTATACCACAAGGTGGAGTTTCTGCGTAACCCGCCCGCTCAAGCTACGATTGAGTACATGCTGATTCCACGTTGCTCCAAGCAGGCGAGTTGAGGCTGATGTAATCCGAAGGGCGGGATTCGCATATAGTGCTATCCGGTGGTAAAGTGCCCAACTGCCCGATATCGAGGAAATATCAATTAAATTAGCCCGCCGATGTAGCCACCGGGCTGGGAACGCAATATCCCAGTGGATCGGATCGTCAAGGCCTGCCCCCCCATTAATGGATTGGGCGTTTTCCCCACCCGGAAGTTGCTTCGTAAATCGGTGCCCGTTGATCGTTGTGCGGACAAGAGTTGGCAACTCCCCCTGCGTTCCGGCGAAGCTGATTCGCAACAAACACTTAGTAGATTGGGGTACTAAAAGGCGGCACCCAAAAATAATTCGATCATGGTGCGTGCGTGATCCCGCCCAAGCGTCGTCTGGTCCAGGCAGAACATAGTTCCAATCCCGTCTAGCCGTCGATCTTCCGACGATAAAGACAGAGTCGCGTGCATACCGATGCCAGCCATTGGGAGCGAGCGCCAGTCCGTGATCACCCGCCTCGGCCTCGCCAATGGTCCAAAGAGATCCTGCAGCCGCCACTTTTAGCCCCGGTGGCGCGGCATTGGCCAAGGAGTAGCCGCTCGCCAGCACACCCATTGCCAACAAAGCCCGTGTGGTGTTCCATAGGCTAAAACTTCTGCCGGCCATGGTTACCTCTTTCGTTTAGTGAAATTACCGAGGGTGACGCTCACTAGTTTGCCGTTTCAACGTTGAGTTCCTGGAGTTCTCCGTCTTTGACCTCCTCAGCGTGCCCGTCACAGAAGACGGCCTCCGCCACGCCCATGTTGCCGCTGGAGACCATGTGCCGATATCGCATACCACATCCACTTCCATAGGGTACCGCAGGGTAGTCGCTGTTCCCGTAGATAGTATATGCAGCACCAAACGGATTTAGGCCACCAATGAATGTTCCTGGAATAGGTGCCGTCATGTTGTTGGTGAACGGCGCAAAATCCAAGCGCTCCCAGTCGAAGGCGTACCACGATCCGTAGTTGCCGTACGACTGGTTGGCATCGCCAAATAAAACGACCTGGCTTGGCCGCTGAATACTCGTTACTCGCCTCCCCTCATAATAGGAGCTGTTTTGGGTAGGCTCATCCCAAGCAATAACGTTCGGATTTGGCGCGTAGTCGGTGCAGAACGGCTCTGGTGGAACATCAACAGCGGACGGACATTGGAATATGCCGCGCACTTGGTTCCACACGGTCTCTTCTTGCGGGGCCCAATCGCCTATCCAACTGGTATTCTCGGTTGACCCGTACGCGGGGGCAACGGCGCGTCCGATCATGAACCCGATAATGGGAGACTGCCAAGGGACGAGGTAATTCCCGTTGAAGACGCTCGTCGGCCAATAGTTAGTTGGGTAGAACCCCCGGTAGGTGACGGCATATTCACTTGTCAACTGCCCCAGGGACCGAAGGTTTGCCGCGCAAGCGATGCTGTTTGCGGCTTGTTTCGCCATGGCAAGCGCCGGCAAAAGAAGGGATATTAGAAGAGCGATGATGGAAATTACCACCAAGAGTTCTACGAGCGTAAAACCATTTTGGCGTTTCATAAAAAACTCCTTGTTAAAATGTTCGGTGTAAAGTTTTCGGCCCTCGGCGGGGGGAAGGAGGCCGGGAGATTCCACATCCCCGCCCCCCGTCATCCTCCATTACCTAGCGGCGGCGGTTTCTAATTGAAAGAAAATGCGCCTGCGGGGAAAGCCCCCGCCAGCCCGGCACTTGCCAGCGGGCAACGGCCCGCTCAGAACGACCAATGCCCCATTCGCAGATGGCCGCCACGATAACCCACACATATACCACCACCGGGCTGCACAGCGAGGGTGCCGCAGACGGAGAACCAAGGCGTTACCAATCCGCTGCGCTTCCCCCGTGTTAACCCGCCTTCCGACGTTCCAACAACAACAGCCCCAACGCCCCCGCGACCATCAAACCAAGCGTGGCCGGTTCGGGTACCGCCCGAACTTGGAACGCGTTGAGCTGTGAATCCGAGGTACCCGTGATCACGACGGATTGGCTACCGGTGGTACTGGCGGTGAACGCGCCAACGGCAAATTGACCAAGGTCAGAGGGAGTTTGGAATTGCAGCGACACACTGTTACCCAGACTATCCGCGAATGTCTCTGACCAGGATACCGTCGGGCGGCTGTCGTTGACCCAACCCTCGAACAGGTAGGACTGACCGGGCGTCAGCCCTGCGATCTGCAGTGTGAGCGGCGTCTGGTTACCGTTGGCCTCGAATGCAGCTGATCCAATGAGTGTCTGGTAGCTAGAAGAAAGACTGCTCGATGCGGGTCCAAATCCATTGTAGTTACCGATCATGTCGGCGGTGACTGTATCCACACCGACGGCCATATCCGACGTATCCGCTGAAATATCCACCCCGGTGAATGTGACGCCGTTTACGGTTACGGGTGAGGAATCGCCGAGTGCGTAGGCCTGTACCAGCGTCCCGGCTGTGCTGACATCCGATGGGCTGGATATCGAGGTCGCCACACCCCAACTGATTGTCGAAGCCTTCGCGTTTACCGGAAGTGCAGCGAACGCCGCCGCGAGTGCCGCAGCCGTCAGAGGCAAACCACGAGAACTTGATAAACGTTTGGTACACATGTTGCACCCTCTCTGCTCGCTGTGCGAGCGAATGGAATTGCCCACTGACCGAATGGGCTGCGGTTTGCCGCAACTGGCGGCGGATGAAACTATACTTCTGTCGCTACTCATTATGTAGCCTCCTTAAGAGGGGACTGCTTTGCTCTCCCACTGCCCGCCAACCACACAGTTGGCAAAAATAACAGTTGGAGATATCCCTGAAGAAAACTCAAGTCGGCCCTCCTTAGGCCAACTCGCCAATAATATCTTTCCGCCCTATAACCTCCTTTCCCTAATCCGCCTTTTGGGCGGATAGAGCAGACATAATTTGAGAGTTGCGCGGAAGTCTGGAATCCATGATAGATACCTCCGTAAAGCCACAACACAACCTAAACTGATACCGGAGGATTCGACCGGATGGCATGGCAAGGCCTCGACCTTGTCGCCGCGTAATCCCAAGCCGGTACAACATCGTGTAATGGCATGTTGAATTCATGTCATCACTGATACATATACAGTCTAACTGGAGAGATTGAATTTACTAGGCCTTGTTTGCAAAAAAAATAGTACATTTTTTATCACGACCTTGCCCAAGTCTTATATTTTGGCACCTTTCCACATCCGGCAAAATCAGCTCAAAAACCGCACAGCAGACGCCATCACGTGGAATTGCCGGCGACAATTATGGCATAAATGAGAAGTAGTAATAGCATAATTGCTATAGCGGCGTAACCGTGGTCCCGCTACTATTACGCCATCGGGTTTGCCCGGCACAGGTTTTCGGAGGTACTGCCAAATGGTGGCCGTGCGACACATTCTTTTTCTGGGCAGTTTATCCATAGGGTACAACCGGGATATCGTGCGCAGCATTGGCGCTCACGCTGCGATGGATCCACGGATGCAGATTTTATTTCCCACCGATTATGAGCCCGCTAACGCCACCGGTCTTGAGCAGGCGGATATCAGCGGCGTGATTGTCGGGGCATGTCCCCAATTCAGTCACCTGCTGTCACACCTTATGCGGATGAAAAAGCCGATGGTGGATGTCTCCGCAGAGCGCCATTCTCTGGGCCACA
>JAJZGH010000359.1 GCA_021798635.1 Planctomycetota bacterium
CCAGTACCGGGCGGCAGCGAAGCAGGGAGTATATCGAATTGCAACGATAAAAGCAAATATTTATTCGTAAAATAAAAATTATCGGCCCCACGAGCCTGCCCGAATATTCGCCGGGCGTGGCAAGCATTAACATCACGCGCCGATCTCACCCGGGCAGGCAATCGCGCGTGATCCAATTACATCTCGATTCCAACTCAACGCTGCCGCATTGAGCTACGGGCAAATCGCGTAAGAGCACCGTGATGGTAATCCGGTGGTCAGTTGGCGGCACTGGATCAACCACCGGATTATCATCCGGTGCTATACGAGTCGTGACGACGATGGCGTACCTCAACACATCAATCCTTGACTCTGCGCGATATACCCGCAGACGGCTTGATGCGCGCCGCGGAATGCTAAATGCCGCCTACCGTCCCGCGCACCTGTTGCTAAAATTTTTGATCCCTATATAGTCCAGACTGGCCAATGAGGCGGTGTTCTGGATTTGTGTTCATGGAGTAGCGGATATGCGGTCAAAGGTGGCAAGCTTTATCAGCGTTGCGGCGATGGTCGGTTTTTTGTCGGCGGCTACCGCTTCGGCAAAGGTTACCGTTTCCAATTTATTTACCAATCATGCCGTTCTACAACGTAACGCGGTCATTCCCGTTTGGGGTGGGGCTAAGCCGGGGGAAAGTGTTACGGTTCGTTTCGCCGGGCAGCAGCGCACGGCTGCGGCTAATGCGAAGGGTAAATGGATGGTTCGCATGGCACCGCTGCACGCGGATTCGCAGGGCCGCACCATGGTTATTTCCGGCGGCAATCGCCTGGAGATTCATGATGTGCTGGTGGGAGATCTGTGGCTCTGCTCGGGCCAATCCAATATGCAGTTTCCGGTGGATGGCTCATGGGCACGGGCGCTGCACGCCCGCAAGGAAGTTGCATCCGCTGATTTTCCGCTGATTCATCTGTTGAAAATCCCGCGGGATAATACGCCGCGACCACAGGATAATTTTAAGGCGGCATGGATGGTCTGCTCTTCCGCGACGGTTAAACGATTCAGTGCGGTGGGATATTTCTTCGGGCGTGATTTATTTAAGCATCTGCATATTCCCATTGGAATTATTGATTCTTCCTATGGCGGAACCATTATCCAATCCTGGACGCCCATGTCCGCACTGCAGCGCACGCCGGCTCTGCACGGTGAACTGCAATGGTTTACGTCCGCGGCTCAGCAATATCATCAGCAGTTGCAGCAGTATCAGCGGAAAATGGCCGCATGGTCCGCGGCGGTGCGCCGTGCGCGTGGGGCCGGACAGGCGACCCCGGCACGGCCGCATATCAAGCGGCCGCAAAATCCCTTCACGTTAAGCCGCCCGTCCCCGGATATGGCACCGGTGTCCATATTTAATGCGATGATTCATCCGCTGATTCCTTATGCCATTCGCGGGATGGTGTGGGATCAGGGCGAAAATAACGCGTGGGTCAATGACCCGATTTACGGCACGCGTTTAGCGGCAATGATCAAAGCCTGGCGGCGTGACTGGGCAACGCCGACGGCACCATTTTTGATCGTGCAGATTGCACCGTACTTCCATTATCCGAAGCCCACGGTAGGCGTGCCGCTGGTCTGGCAGGGGGATGAAAATGCCGTGCGAACCTTGCCCGATGTCGGCATGGTGGGCACGATGGACATTGGCAACCTGCACAATATCCACTTCCGAGATAAGCAGGATGTCGGCAAGCGACTGACCTGGCTGGCTTTGAACATGGTGTATGGACACGGGGCGGTGCGCACGGTTGGCCCGATGTACAAAGCCATGCGCGTGGCTGGGCGGAAAATTATCATTCGGTTTCAGGATGTCATCGGCGGATTAGCCAGTCGCAATCGCAAACCGTTGGACTGGTTTGAAATAGCAGGTGCGAACCACAAATTTGTAGCGGCTACGGCGAAAATTAAAGGCGACAGTGTAGCGGTCTCCGCTGCCACCGTGCCCCATCCCATAGCCGTCCGTTTCGCATGGAGTTGTAAAGCGGTGCCGAACCTGATGGATCAAGCCAAGATGCCGGTATTGCCATTCCGCACCGATCATTGGCCGCTGCGGTAGTAAGTCGGCAACTGACATAACGGGCTAAGTTTCAGGCTCAAGCTCACCTCCTGCCCCGCCCGGTGGCAACGCACCATGCTAATCCGATTGCGCTGGAAAGAGCTGCGTGATATGGCCCTGCAGCGCGGCAACGCGCCGCTCTAAAGCAGGTTGAGCGGCGAGCAGATCCGCGAGGGATTCAAGGAAGCCATTGAGCACCGGTTCCAGCAGCGCCGCGGCCTGATCGTCGGCGGCAGACGCGGCCACCTCCCGCAGATTTCCAAAATTGCGGTTTAATCGGTCGATCATGGTCCTGTTCTCAGGCGACTGTTTCAGCGCCGCGATAAGCTCCGCAAGCGGCGCGCCGATTTTGAAAAGCTTTATAGTCGTGGAAAGCTCCGCCGGATCAACGGGCGCAAACAGCTCGGATGTGTTTCCCGGATCGTCGTCATACAGGAACTCCCCCGGGAGACGATCCATTTTTTCCGGCTCGCTCTCTTTGCGCGTTCCAGCAGATGTTGGTTGCTTTGAAAACTCCGCGAATTGTCGCTGTTCCTCTTCCCATTGCTCAAACGTGCGGTGGAATGAAAAGGCAAAGTCCTCATCCATGTTGCACCCGTCGATCCACCAGAACACCGGCCCCGGCTGTTCCGCCTGCATTTGACATAATGGGCAATCGCAGTCGATCATCGCGTCCCGGCCACTGACTCCCTCGGGCAACCGTGCCCGCTCTTTGTGAATAATCTCACGGGGCGTGCGGTTGTAAAATTCAGGGTCGGGTGCATCCATCCACTCTTTTTGTATCTCAGCCAGTTGGGGAACTATCGTGCTGACAAATTCCTGGGCGGTCGATGGCCTTTCAGTAATTTTCGCGCCATCTTCGGGTGGCTCGAAGCACGATGCCAACAACTCTCGTACCATCTCGTAGTACATCACCAGTTCGCTAAGGCCAAATCCGGCATAGCGAAACGCAGCGGATTGGACATGCAGCCCCTGCGGGCATTTTAACGATTGCGACCACTGTTCCTGCCGATCATGAATGCAGGAACTTACGTAGTCGTGCTGCACCAGCATGGCTTCCCGTGGTGAAAGGCCACGCAGGTCATCACGTTTGGTAAGCATCCATCGAATGTGAATTTGGCGAATCAGATCATCGCGTTTCATGGACGTGCCATCTGGATCATCCGTCGCGTTGGCCGCCGTAAATTCTGCCAAGGCGTCATAAGAACGCCGCGCAATAAACTCGAGCAGCGGCGTGCCATAGACAACAGTCCGCACGTCCATCGGCGGATTGGCGGATCGCATACTCCGGCGTTTCGCCGCCAGAAACTCCCATCCCTCCACGTGATGAGTAAATTTCCAGTTATCCGAAATGTGGTAGCTGACAGATAATCCTGTAGCACAGTGGCCATCATGATAAGCAACATGCCCGCAGTGGGATAATGAAGAATAAGTGGATTCACTGGCCACCAGTCTTGCCGGTAGATCAATAATCACTATCCCCGCATCGTGTGGCTGATCATCCAGAGAGGACTTAAAGAACCTGAAACCTCCTGCTTCACTTGGAACCTCGAAGCGTTCCAGCGCCGCTTCAAGTTCCCCTATCGTTTCCGGTTCATCGCATAGCGCCGCAACCACCCGATCAGCAAAAGCCGCATGACAAAAGAT
>JAJZGH010000100.1 GCA_021798635.1 Planctomycetota bacterium
CCCATCGCCAATGGGATTGCCATGGTAGGCAGGTTCCAGGAGGTGCTCAACGGCACCGTTGTTCAGGCGGGCGCGACGAACGGACTTAAGCAGCGTTTTGTGTTTCGGTGCGGTGAAAATATGAATGCCGCCCGGACGCAGCACGCGCATGATCTCCGGCATGGCCAGTTCGGGATTGAATACATGCTCAAAAACATCCTGTGTGATGAAAATATCAAACGATTCGGAAGCGATGGTCATGTGCTCAAGATTTTCGCAGCGGAATCCATTGCGATACTCGCCTGGTCGAACATCCTCGAAGAACTGGGACGCGCTGTAGGCGGGGCACTGTTTGAAAAAAAAGCCGATCGACGGCGAACTTTCGTGAATGGTCAGTGTCCGCCAGGCCGGGCGCAAAGTTGTTAATACTTCAACGAGTGCCCGTTGACGCGGAATCGTGCGGCAACGCTGACAGAAATAGTGATCGCGCAACCACGTCTGCTCAGCGGTAAATGTGGTGTCTTCCATGCAAATGTTGCAATATCCCGGATTGCTGAATAACGCCATACGTTGCCTCCACTGCACATAATACGGCTTATCCTAACGTGAGTTCCGTTTAAGAACAGCACAAAAATAATTCCTAAAATAATTCCTCCGCGCGCACCGGATGGTTAATCCGGTGGTTGATCCAGTATCGCCAACCCATCACCGGGCTATCACCATGGTGTTCTAACGCGGGCCGCGCTGCGCCGTGGTTTCAGCAGCAATCCCAGAGTACCCAAGGCCAAAAGCACCAGCGCTGCAGGCTCCGGAACAGGCGCGCTGCGTATCGCCTCCATGGCCCTGAACCGCGTGGCGGAGGAACGCATGAAATTCGTCGTTGACAGCAAGGGGCCGCCCGAGGGACCGGATCCCATCACGCTGCTGCCGAAGATAAAGCTGGTCTGGAAGCCCGCGCTGGCGTCGGTGGTAAATAGATACATGTCAATTTGGAGGCTTAGAGCATTACTGGAGCTTACCAGACTGGAAATGCTGCCCAGATCAAAGGTGGTGTTGGAGGTGGCCGTATCCGCCAGGGCTAACGTTCCGTAGCCGTTATTCAGTAACAGCGTATTGTGATTCTCCAGATTGGTGACCTGAATGATCACCGAGCCGCTACCCGTGGATGTACCGCCCAGAAAGCTCATGACGGCATCATGGGAGGTACTGAGGTTAACGTTGGCTGTCGTGACCGTCAGGGAGCTGTGATACTGTGAAGTACCGGAGGATGTGCCTGCGGAGATAAATGAAATCTGATTATAATCCGCGACGCTGCTGGCAGGTTGTGAGGTATTGGCACCGCCGATGTTCCAGTTCTGTGCGGCCTGTGGATTGGCCGCCAACACACTGGTGACCAGGGCATTGGTGGGATCCTGCGTTAACAGCGTGGCAACGTTGGCACCAGCCGCAGCGGAAATAGCACGAGGGGCCTGTCCGGCATTGATATAGGATTCGGTGTGCAGTTGCGGGCCGTCAAGCGTAACCGGAAAATTGGATTGAATATTAGCACTCTGGCCATTGTAGCTATCCATCATGCCGGCTTGGGCGTTGACCGCCCCGGCCCCGGCCCCCTTGGCATAAGCGTCCGCCAGAGCGGTAGCGGAATTATCTACGCCCGCGGTGCCATTACCGGGTGTACCACCGACGGCCTGGGCGTAAGCGTTGACATAACCGCCGGCAAGATTGGCGGTGGCTTTAGCGATCGCACTTCCGCCGGCCGCATCGCTGGATGTAGCGGCTGTCCCTCCGCCATTGCCGCCTACGGCATAACCAATAGCGGTAACCGCGCCGCCGACCAGCGTGGTGCTTGATGTGGCCGTGGCGTTGGCCGCGCCGCCCATGCCGCTGGTAGCTCCCGTCACGCCCAGACCCCCGATACCGGCGATCGAATACGCCGCTACCCCTGAAGCTCCAGTATTATTGGCTCCCGTGCCCACCGAGGTTGCCGCACCTCCGGTGGAACCGGTACCGTGTGTTCCGCTTAGCGCATCAAAGTATCCACCGGCACCGCCGGAGGCGTAAGCTTCAATGCCGGCGTTGTTCACTGCGCCGCTGGTGATACTGCTGGTAAGCGAAGAATACCCCGCCCCCGCCGCCCCGGCGGTACCTGAACCTGATCCGCCGCCGCCGGCACCCCCCTCAGAAATTTGGATGAGTTCCGAATGTCCTGACGTGGTCCCACTGACCGCGTTGGTGAGGCTGACGTCGGCACCACCGCCGCCGGTAACGGTGCCGCCCCCGTGTGAAAAGCCGCCACCGGCACCACCGATTTCCGCGCCTTCGACAAACACATAACCACCATTGGAACTCGCTGAAACCGTTCCCAGGGAACCCGCTCCGCCGTTGCCACCGACACCATTACCATTAGAACCGGCAAACGTGCCGCCCGAACCGCCGTAAGATATGCCGTACACTTGTGCGGTTCCACTGCCGGCAGCCGTTGCGCTGGCCGACGCTTGTGAACTGCCACCGAGTCCGCTATTGGCCGGCGGTGTGAAGATGGAATCAAACAGACCGCCTGCACCGCCTTGCGCCACCGCCGTGGCATAAGCGCCATTGGCGCCGGACGTGCTGGCCGTGGCACTGGTATTACTCGAACCGCCATTGCCGCCGTTGGCTGCCGATACATTCGACGGACCGTAACTGGCCGATCCGCTTCCGCCACGAGAATAACCTGTGGCAGTGGCCTTACCCGCACTATTGCTGGTGCTGGATGTGCTTACCGCCGAGGCACCGGTATTACTGGCATCAATGCCGGCAGCGCCGCCCAGCGACACAGTATAGGAACCGGCACTGGGCGAGAAACTGCCGGTGGCTCCATCGGTCGCTGTGGCATGGGCGTAACCGCCAGCGCCCGAATCGAAAGCGCTACCGCCATACGCGTGGGCGGTATGGCTAGCGTCGGTAGTCGCGTTGGCAACGGCGATGGCTTGGCCACCGCTCGTGGTTGTGCTGGTGCCCGGTGACCCATTTACTGTTACGGTATTGGCAATGACCAAACCCGATTGCCCCCCAGCACTGATGACTCCGAAGGCTGAAAGCAACAAGAGCACTACCTTGGCTTTACCACGCCGCGCTGAAGAAAATGTTGGCGCACACTTATACATGATGACCCCACTATGTTAGAAAGACATCAGCGCCACCGAATCCGGCGCCAAAGGCACCTGCCAAATGCGAAAAACGTTGTGTCCCCTGCTGCATCTTAGGCCAGTAAAAACCAAAGGTCAAAAAATACTTTGACAATTTGACCCGAGGGGCAACATGGGCTAAAATAACAGTAGATGCCGTGAGGCATAAGTGGTGGTCCCCATTCGCATAAGTTGATAAACCGGGAATGAAGCGGCTTTTAGCTTCGCATCCCACCACTTGCCGAACTGTTACAGTGCAGTGCGACACCAGCTTGCCGCTCTGTCGGCAGGAATCTGAATTTTTGAATGGGGCGTATTCAGATGGATAATTTTCATAGCGAATTATTTGATACCATGACCGATACGGATTGGACCAGTTTGTCGGTGGGGTCTCTGGTATCTTACCGGTATCTGCTGCATTATGTTTCCACCCCTAAGGTGGCCTGTACATCCCTGAAATGGTGGTTTGCGGAGCTTGATGCGCCGGAATTTTTCAATTACGACAGTCTGCGCAGTTATGAAACCGACCCCCGTCTGACCATTCATGACAGTTTTTATAAAGCCTGTCCAAACGTGACCGGCCTGGACCCTGTGGACCTGAAAAAAATAGTGCTTTCACCGGATTTTTTTCGCTTTGCTCTGGTGCGTAATCCCTATACAAGAATCTTTTCCGCCTGGCAATCTAAAATTCTGTTGCGCGAGCCCTTGCAGGCAGATCCATTCATCAACGCTGATTTTTATCGTCAGGAAATTCAATCCGTTGACGATATTGCACACAATATTCAGAGCTTTCTGGAATATCTGCATGCGACACAATGGCCTGATATTATTGACCCGCATTGGACACCCCAGAGCCACGTTCTCCGCATTGGCAAGGTGCGTTACTCACAAATTGCCAAAATGGAAGACCCGGAAAGCCTCTGGAAAAATCTCGCTGATCGTATCGGCCCGGCGGCCTTTAGGAATCCCGCACAGCAGAAATACAACGAGAGTCTGCTCCCCTATTCCCCCCTATTTTTTTCCGCCCGCAGCATCGAGCTTATTCGCAAACTTTACGCCGTCGATTTCATGGCCTTCGACTATCCTTTTGGGCTGCCCGCGGAAAATGTGAGCCTTGAGCGCGGGCACATCGATACCGCACTTAAAGCCGCCCAAATGATCCGTGGACGCAATCAACGGTTTATGAACGTGCGGCGAGCCTTGGATGTTTCGGACACACAAGCCACTCATTTTCGACTGGAGGTTGCCCAGCGGGATCAGATCGCCGCCGTGCTTGCCGGCCAGGTGGCCCAGCGCGAACACGATCTTTCCATGTTGCAAAAACAGGTGGCTGAAAGCACCGAAAACCTGGCCCAGTGCAAGGAGGCCCTCGGCAGCCTGAACGCGGCGGTAGCGGATGGATCGCATCATATCGTTGAACTCACCGATCTTCTCGCCGGCACCCGGCAATCTGCTGCAGCGCTTAACCAGGATTTAACCGAACGCAACAATCGTATTGCCATGTTGCAAACGCAGGTGTCAGAAATCACCGCACAGTTGTCACACCGCGACGAAACGATCGCCGGACTCCAGGCGGCGTTAACAGAGCGTCAACTGCGGATCGCCGAGCTGGTTCGCGTGCGCGAAGCTCGAACCTTGCGCGGGCGGCTCAAAATATTGCGCCAAAGAACGCGCCCGATACGTTATTTCTTCATGAACAAATCCCTGGCGGCGGCACGCATGGAGCAATGCGATCAAGCCAGTAATTTCCCAGCACGGAAAACTCTGACGTTCCTTGAATCGCTACGACAACTGCGTAAAAAAACCCGCCCCTTGCGTTACTGGATCATGAGAAAGCCGCTTCCGCACACCGAACTGCCGCGATCCTCTTCCTTTGCCGCTGCTCCCGAAGCGCCTGCCCGGATGCGCCCAACAGGCACGGTGGCACCGACCAGAATGTCCGGGGCCACCGCGGACTATGTTAAGGAATCTCAATGGATGGCTGTTGATACGCGCATCAGGGCCATCGCCTTCTATTTGCCGCAGTTTCATCCCATTCACGAAAACGATGTCTGGTGGGGAAAAGGATTTACAGAATGGACCAACGTATCTAAAACCCAGCCGCAGTTTGCGGGGCATTATCAGCCGCACCTGCCCGGGGAATTGGGATTTTATGATCTGCGTGTGCTGGATGTTCAGAAGCGGCAGATTGAACTGGCGCGGCAATACGGCATCCAGGGCTTCTGTTACTACTATTATTGGTTTAATGGACGAAAACTGCTGGAACATCCACTGGAGCAAATGCTTAGGCGTCCGGAATTGGATTTTCCGTTCTGTATCTGCTGGGCCAATGAATCCTGGTCGCGGTGCTGGGATGGCCTGGAGAACGACGTTCTGATCCAACAGCAGCACAGCGCCGAAGATGACCTCGCGTTTATCCACGAAGTTACTTCGCTTTTTACAGATTCCCGTTACATCCGCGTTGAGGGGCGTCCCTTGCTGGTTGTTTATCGCCCATCCCTTCTGCCTGATCCGGCGGCCACGGCGCGGCGCTGGCGGCAATATTGCCGGGACTGCGGCATAGGTGAAATAGTTATCGCCTATACCCAGTCCTTTGACCGCATCGATCCCGCTGCCATCGGTTTTGATTATGCCATTGAATTTCCCCCCAACAATATTGACACGCGGATTATCACATCCGACATTCAGGGCCTGAATTCAAACTATGCCGGAACGGTATACGACTACCCTAATCTGATCGAAAAATGTCAGGAGCTGCCTCAGCCACCTTATCGTCTGTTCCGCGGCGTTTGCCCGGGATGGGATAATGAATCCCGCAAACCAGGCCATGGCGTAACCTATGCCGGCGCAACACCTGCCCTGTACCGCCAATGGCTCAATAGTGCGTGCGAATATACGTCCAAAAACCTTCCAGCCGGGGAACAATTTGTTTTTATCAACGCCTGGAATGAATGGGCGGAAGGTGCGTATCTTGAGCCGGATCGGCGCTATGGGTATGCTTGGCTGCAGGCCACCGCTGAGGCGTTGCAACAATTCCCCGCCGGGCAACTGCCGCGCAAACTCGTGGTGGTGACGCACGACTGTCATCCGCATGGTGCGCAACTCATCATTCTTAATGTATGCCGAGATCTTTCCCGACAACTGGGTTGCACTCTTGCGATCATCACGCTGGGTGAAGGTGATCTGGAAGACCAGTTCGCCCAATGCGGAGAAATTTATCGCTGGTGGCAGCTATCCAGCCAGCAGCGTACGGCGCTCTTGGCAGAACTGAAATCGCAATCTTACTTCGGAGCCATTTGTAACACGGTGGTGTCCGGCGAAATCGCCCGTGACTTAAAGGGGCACGGATTTAAAGTACTCTGGCTGGTGCATGAAATGGCCGGAGTGATTCGGCAATTTGGCGAGGCCGAGAATTTAGGCATAACGGCCAAGGCTGTGGATCGCGTGGTTTTCGCCTCCACGATTGTGCGCGACTCTTTTCTGTCGCTGTCGGAAATTCCGCCGGAAAAAGTGCTCATCAAGGCGCAGGGAATGTATACGCCCAATGAATTTCTGAAGGACCGCCATACGATTCGCCAAGATGTACGGGCAGAACTGGGCATTCCGGCAGATGCCCCTCTGGTGCTGGCCGCCGGTTTTGGAGACCGGCGCAAGGGACCGGATTTATTCATCCAGGCCGGTAATGCCGCTCTGGCGGGGAATCCCGCTATTCATCTGGTATGGGTAGGCGACCTGCACCAGGATTTTGAGATTATCGTGAAACGACTGCTTCGCGCGGCACCCACTCCGGAGCATTTTCATTTTGTTCCACGCACGCGCGATGTCAGCCGGTATTTTGCCGCGGCTGATCTGTACTTGATGACCTCGCGTGAAGATCCTTTTCCCAGTGTGGTCCTGGAAGCATTTCATGCGGGCCTGCCGGTGATTGGATTTGCTTCCGCGGGCGGATTTACGCAAATCGTCACACCCCGGCTGGGACGTCTGGTGCCCTATGAGGATACCCGCACCATGGGTCGGGCCGTTATTGACTTCCTGGCTGATTCCGCAGGCCGACGCTACGTGGCCCAGGCGGGTCCGCTTTTAATTAAAAAGCATTTTGACCACACTAGCTATGCCTGTGACCTGGCAAAAGAACTGGGTTGCACATTTCCAGCCGTCAGCGTAGTGGTGCCTAACTATAATTACGCCCATTACCTTCCCCAACGCCTGGAAAGCATTCTGCAGCAGACCTATCGCCCGGCAGAAATTATTTTTCTCGATGATGCCTCGGAAGATAACAGCGTGGAAGTGGCGCGCGAGATTCTTTCCCGCGGCACTGTTCCTTTCCGTATTATTGAAAACCGTCAAAACCAGGGGGTCTTTGCACAGTGGCTGCGCGGAATTGATGAATGCGCATCGGAACTTATCTGGATAGCGGAAGCGGATGATCTGTGTGAGCCGACATTGTTGGGCCGCCTGGTAGACGGGTTCCGTCATCCCGACGTCGTGTTGAGTTACGCACAATCAAAGATGATGGATGAGCGGGGTGCCATCCTGGGCAATGACTATCTTCAGTACACGCGGGAGGTTCATGCGGATAAATGGCAAAGCGCCTATTTACGCCCCGGACCTCTGGAAATCATGGATTCGCTGATTATCAAAAACACCATTCCTAACGCCAGCGCGGTGTTGTTCCGCAAACCCATCACTGCGGAATTACGTCCGATGATGCAGGACCTCCGGCATGCCGGCGATTGGATGTTTTATCTGAATCTCCTGCAGGACGGCTGGATTTGTTTCGTGCCCGAGCCGCTGAATCATCACCGCCGTCACAGCCAAAGCGTGACGCTTAAAGCCAGGGCGATCAATCTATTTCGTGAGGTTCTGAAAGTGCAAATGTTCTGGCTTCAGAAACTTCCCGTGGATGCGCACACGCAATCCATGATAGAGATGGTGCGCCAGTCAACCTACCAGATGCTATCCCTTCACACGGGTGATTACCCTGATTACCGTCGGCACCCTGATCTGGCCGATGTCCTTGAGCCTCCCCACCGACATAATGCAAACAACGGCAGTGCCCATAAATCCAAAATTCCAGCCCCGGGAGCCTGTCCGAGTAATCGCCGGGTTGCGACGGCGTGATTTTTGGCTCCCATCAAGTAGCGGCGACGATGGCGTACCTGACATGGATGGTACTCCGAGGAGCCGCGCCGCAGAGGGGGGCCAAAAAGCACGCCGCCCTACGGGTGGGCCTGAAATGCCCCGCCTGCTTTGTTGTCGGATCTCGCAGACTCATTATCCAGAGTCGGCTCGATCCTCCGCCGCGCATACGGGACATTTCAGACCCATCGCAATCCCGGCCATTACTCGGACAGGCTCCCAGGCGATCAGGCAACCTTCCGTTCCCGATCGATGCGTGCCATCAAGGCACGCGCAATGACGTTGGTGACCAGCGAACTTAACATCAGCACCAGCGCCACATAAAACATGGCGCTTAGGTAAATCGGGTGATCCGCTTCCATAAATTCATTGGCCAGCACCCCCGACATGGTCTGGCCGCCGGCAAACAGACTGGCGCTGATGTGGTCCGTGTTACCGATGACCATGATCACGGCCATGGTTTCCCCAATAGCCCGCGCCATGCCCAGCATTACAGCCCCAAAAATTCCCGCCCGGCAGTACGCCAGCGCCAGGCTCGTGGTTTGCCACCATGTTGCGCCCAGACCATAGGCTCCATGTTCAATTTCCTGCGGGAATTGCTGTAAAACATCGCGCGTAATGGCGGTAATAATGGGCAGAATCATAATGGTCAGAATCAGGCCGCCGGCCAGAAAATCACTGCCGGACGGGCCGCCATGAACCAGATTAGCCGGGAAGAATTCAATGCGGCCGCTGGGATATTTTCCCACGGGAATGATGCTGATATGTTTTAAGGCGTCGTAGAGAATTGGCTCGAGATAATTCTGCAGCCACGGGGACATGACAAAACAGCCCCACAAACCATACGCAATGCTCGGAATAGCCGCCAGTAATTCCACTAAAAAGGAAACCGGTCCGGCCAGCCAGCGCGGTGCAATGCGGGTAATAAATATCGCCGTTCCAATACTTAACGGCACGCCAATTAACAGCGCCAGAAATGTTGTAACCCCCGTGCCGTAAAGAAAGGACAGCACGCCGTACTTATCGCGTCCGGGAACGGGATTCCACGCTTGCGTGGTAAAAAAATGCCAGCCAATCTGCCGCAGTGCCATCCAGGAGCCGTGGATGAGCACCGCGAAAACAATAATTAAAATGGTGATGGTCAGCAATACGCCGCCCAGGGCTGCGGCTTTGGTAGCAGCGTCAATACCCCGGCGAAACGCGTTTTGTTGAACATCCACGAACGGATTGGGCGGCAATGTCGGATTGGTTGATGCTGTCATACGTGCTTGAGTCTCAAAATTGTTTCCCTGCGGCGGTGATTCTACTTCAGCTTATCATGTACAAAAGGCAGTCCCCACGCGATCGTATCTTGTGGGGACTGCCAGGGTCTTGCATTGTTGAGTCAAGGCGGTTGGTGCCTTGTCATCGGATCACATCCAATGCTTAATTCAGCGGCTGACCTTTCCAGGTTACGTCGGACAATTCAGCGAGAACTTTTTTCCGCATCACGCCGCCGAGTTTGATGTATTGCATGCTCTTGGCGTACTTTTGCCCTTTGGTAAGCACCCAGTGAATGAATTCCACCGTGGCTTTGGCTTTGGCCTTGCTCATGTAGCCCAGGTCCTGATCAATAATCAGATACGTGAAACCCGAAATCGGATACGCGGTACGACCGGTCGGGTTGATAATCGGCAGGCGGAAGTCCGCCGGGAGATTAGCCACCACAGCCTTTTGTGCGGCAATAACCGCCGGGATTGACGGGCGGATTTTAAAGCCGTCTTTGTTGATCAGGGTTGCGGTGGGGAAGTGGCCGATGATGGCGTAGGCATATTCCAGATAGCCCAGGCCGCCAACGGTTTTGTCAATTAAAGCGGCCACGCCCGGGTTGCCTTTGCCGCCGCGTCCAACCGGCCACTGTACGGATGTGGACTGGCCAACCTGTGTCTTCCACTGGGGGCTGACTTTGGACAGATACCCGGTGAAAATGTAGGTGGTGCCCGAACCATCTGAGCGGTGCGCTACCAGAATGCGCAGGTTCGGCAGGCTGACACCCGGATTCAAGGCCTGAATTTCCGGGGCGTTCCAGTGCGTCACTTTGCCCAGATAAATATCCGCAATCAGTTTACCGTTCATGACCAGGGGCTTATGTATCATGGGCAGGTTGTAGCTCATCACTTCCGGCCCGGCGACTTCCGGCATGTGCAGAACATGCCCGCCGGCGGAGCTGATCTGGGAATTGGTCATTGCGGCATCGGATCCGCAGAAGTTGATGGTTTTGTTAATCAGGCCGTTGATGCCGCCGCCGGAGCCGATCGGTTGATAATCAACCTTAATATTGGGGTGGCCGGCCATGAAGTGGGGAATCCACTTTTTGAGCATGATGGGGGCAACAAAGGTTGAACCCGCACCTTGAATTTCAACGGCGTTGACCGTTGTGGCCATGCCGGTGCAGGCCAGTGCCGCAGCCGTGGCTGCCAGGAGACCGTTACGCAGTGCCTTGAACATTTTTCAGTTCCTTTCCATTAAATTCTTTCTTGCCGGTCGGAACTCCCGAACCTGTCGCAATGTCGAAATCCATATCCAACAGTCCATATCAGACCGCCATCGCGCTAACTGCGTGTTAAGGCCGCACTAATATTTGGTTTGAGTTGCAATGTAAGACAGGCTGTAAAAAGACCGCGGATCACGCGGATTACGCGGATAAACGCCGGGCTTCCATCCTTCGAGAGTTCTATACGCATCGCTCACAACGCCGTTTGATAACTGTAATGACAATCAGAACTACTTTTCTCCGCCCTCAACACCGCAACGATCATGAACCCATCCCATCGGTATCCGGGTAATCCGCGGTTCAATACTATTGCGTCCCCGAAGAAAAAACCACGGATAACGCGGATCACGCGGATAAACGCCGAGGCTTCACAAATCTCAAGTTCCCACTTTAGATGCAAGGGGATAGAAAGTGGAGAGTTGACAGGGCTGCAATGTCTCGGCGAAAGCCACTCTTTTGCGCCAGCCGAATTTGCTCTCCTGTTCACCTGCTCAACTCACTCTGCTCTATCGGGCCGCCGCCCGATGCCCGCGCAATCCGCGGTTTTCTCCCGTTGTGCGCGCCGATTCCAATCGATGCCGCTGAACGGTTACAATCCTGTTATGGCGAACTATGAAAAAGATGAAGCGATCTGTTTGCGCGTCATCAACTTTTCTGAAACCAGTCAGGTGGTGACTTTGTTTGCCCGGCAAGCCGGGTTATTGGCGTTGCTGGCCAAAGGGAGCCGCAAGATGGCCAAGGCCGGCACCTTTTCTCTGGGCGCGCCGATTGATCAGGTGGCCCGCGGCGAGGTCGTCTATATTCCCCCGCGTGGAACTGCGGAACTCGGCACGCTGACCGCCTGGAATTTAATTGACTATCAGCCTGCCATGCGGAAGTCATTGCCGGCGTTTTTTGCCGGACAGATTATTTGCGAAGTCATGATGATGCTGCTCTCGGGGCAGGAGTCCCATACGCAATTGTACGATGAACTTGCTGCGGGACTGGCAGCGCTGGGCGGCAGCCAAACCCAGCGGCTTTTTTTAAGTATCGCCAAGCGCATTTTAATTTCCACCGGCTATCAACCCGAGATGGAATATTGCCTGGTGTGCAAAGCGCCGGTGCGCCCCGGCGTACCGGCGCAGTTCGGCCCCCAGCGGGGCGGCGTGTGTTGTGTTGATTGTCCCGCGGAATCTAAAGCTCTGCGGGTTGATGGCGGCGTGCTGCTGGCGCTGGCCCGGTTGCCGGTGCCCAGCACACTCATAACCGCTGCCGCATCCAAACCTGCGGCTGCTCCTGCCATGCGGGCCGCTGCCATGGTGCTGATTGCGGCCATCGAGACGGCGGCGGATCGCGGGCTTAAAACGCGCTGGGCATTGGAGGCACTTTTTGGTAAAACCAAGGCACTATGATGAACGAAAATCCAACCGCCCCAAGTGCCCCGGCCTCACCTTCGAGGCAGGTGATCAAACGTCCCCTCTTACAAGGGATACTTTTCCTCGCCGGAATCGTACTGATCATCGCGGGCGTGCTTAAAGGATATGATCTGCTGCGCGGGGCGGTGACTAAAAATTATTTCTTCCATACCACTGAAGTGCTCATGGAATTAGCAGCCGGGATCTGGTTTATCAGTTCCGTTGCCGGCTATTACGCCTTGCGCGCCGGCGCGCTCCTATTTACCGTATTTTTGGCCGTTTCGCTGCACCGTGCGTGGCAAGGGCAGGTAAATTGCGGCTGCTTTGGACCGGTGCCCATGAATCCATGGATCACCGCAACCATGGATGCCGCATTCCTGCTGTTGTTATTAGCCGCAATGCCAAAGCTCCCGAAGAAATCTCCATCGGTCGCCTGGCGGAAGATATTTTCAGGGATCGTGGCATTGGGAATTGCAGCGGGCGTGATTGAGGGGAAAGTTTATCTTCAGCCGGGAATGCTGCACGCCAATGGCACAATAACGGGCGGCCACGGCGTCATATTCATGCAGCCGCCGGCCTGGGATACCAAGCGTTTCCCGGCGGCCAATTATATTCCGGGCAGCAGCGTTCTCATGCACGGAAAGTGGTTGGCGGTTATTTATTTCCACACCTGCCCGGTGTGCCAACATGCCATCGCCGGCATTTCCCGCCACTTGGCAAAAAGTCCCGATCACAACGTGGCGCTGGTTCAACTGCCGCCGTATGGCCCGCTGCCCAGGGGTCTGGCGAATTCTAAAATGTTACGCCTGGCATTTGAAGATACCCATATCTGGCGTCCACCATTTCTGCCGGTGCTGGTGGATCTGGACAACGGGGTTGTCACGCGGGTGCAGTCGTATATTCCAGGGAGCTGGTTCGGGTTTTAACAGGGGAAGTTTTCCGTTCGCTGCCGAAAGGATCGCGTTAATTACCCCCGCAGTTCCAGCATGGCAATAATCACAATGGCAAATACCAGACAGCCCAGCAGCAGCAATACCAGGGGGTCCTTGAATTTTTGAATCAGCGTGCGGGATCCCAGATCAATGGTTGGTTCTTCTTCCGCTTCCACCATATCCACCTGATCCGAGGGATTGGAATCTGCGGCGGCTTTTTCAATTTTGGCCAGCGTGGTGAGATCATAGGCACGCCGGGCGAGCTTAGGTGGATCACCATGCGCCACTGATTCCAAGTCCGAAAGCATGTCCGACGTGGAGGAATACCGCTTGGCGGGGTCTTTGGCCATGGCCACTTCTATAATTTCAGAAATGCCGGCACTTAAGCTGGTGTTCACGTGATCAGGCGGCACCAATTCCTCTTTCAGATGTTTATGCATCACCGCCGCCGGCGAGGGCGCTTCAAAGGGGACGCGACCGGTGACCATGTGGTACATCGTGGCACCGAGCGAATAAATGTCCGCCCGGAAATCAATATTAAGCTGCCCGCGAATCTGTTCGGGGGAAATGTAATAGGGGGTGCCATACGCTTTGCCCGCTTCCGCGGCGGCAGCGACTTTGTCATCAGCCTCGCGCGCCAACCCCATGTCAGCGAGCTTGGCGATTCCTTCGGGCGTCATCATGATATTCTTGGGTTTAACATCCCGGTGAATCAGGCCGTTGAGATGGGCGTGCACCAGCGCCCGGCAAACCTGGATAATAATGTCCAGCGATTGCTTTTCCGGATATGTTTTTCCACTGTCTATCAGATGGTCATAAACCGTTTTGCCCGCCACATATTCCATGACAAAATAGTGGTATCCACCCGCTTCGCCTACATCATAGGCGGCTACAATATTAGGATGGTTTAATTTGGCGGCGGCCTTACCTTCCATGTAGAACCGGTCTACGAATTCTTTATTTTCGCTCATGCGCTTGGGCAGAACTTTAATAGCGACAATTCGGTCTAATGAAAGCTGCCGGGCTTTAAACACCGTGGCCATGGCACCGGCACCGAGCTTGGAGATAATCTGGTAACCCGGAATCTGCTGAAAGGTTTTCTGCTCTTCCACGGACGCTTTAACGCGGGCCAACTGGGTTTGCGTGACGTAGCCGTTGGCGACGAGAATATCGGTTAGCGAGCGATGGCTTTCCTGCCGCTCGAGTTCGGCCTGCAGTGACAGACAATCCCCAAGCTCTTCCTGCGTGCAGAACCCCTGATCAACGATGAATTTGCCCAGCGTGGTCTCGGTTTTGCTGGCGACATTATTAGCGTTGGTCATAGTGTTACACTCAATTTTCAGCTTCGGAGGCAGTCTGATCACCGTATGACGGCCACCGGCGGGAATTTTATACATTCGATCGGCTTAGGAGCCTGTCCAGAACCAGTATTGTCCGGGTATGACCGCTAATTGGCAAGCTCCCGGCGCCTGTTCCCGATTTTTTCTACGCTTCCGTAGAACCTGCAATGCGATATTCCAGCTTTCGGTTCTCCGATTACAGCCGTTGAATTACTGCCTGTATTATCGGCATAGTGCAGGCGAAAGCATGAGTGTTAGATTAAGTCCAGGGTGCGCATCCATGTAATAAATCGATCCAGCCCCTCACGCACCTGTATTTTCGGCGTATACCCCAACTCCCGGCCGGCCTTGGCGATATCCGCATACGTAATGGAAGGCTCGGATAAGGGAGCGGGTACGGAACGGCATTTCGCTTTTTTCCCCAAAATTTCTTCCAACGTCCGGACAAATTCCAAATTCTCTACCGGTTGGCCGCAGCCAAGATTATAAACCCGGTAGCCGTTACCGCTGTCCAAGGCTGCCATAAAGCCGTCCAGAATATCATCAATATACGTCCAGTCCCTCTTGAGATGCCCGGCTCCAAACAGCGTGAGTTCCTCATCCGCCATGATCTGCCGCGCCCAATGCCAGGGCATCATGTCGGGCCGGCCATGCGGACCATACACATTAAAAAATCGAAGAATCGTGACCGGCATATTCCAGACATGATGATGGCTGTGCGCGAAAAGTTCCATCGCCCGCTTGCTGGCCGGATACGGTGCCAGAGGGCGATCGGCCGCGGCGGTTTCGGGGAACGGTACCGGCGTGGACTGGCCGTAAACGGAGCCTGTGGACGCCAGCAGGCAGTGCGGCTTGCCGATGTGCCGCGCCGCATCCAGCAGATTCAGCGTGCCCTGCACGTTGACCGCCGCGTAAATCAGCGGATTGGCCACGCTGTATCGCACGGAGGCCATGGCGCCAATATGGGCAATGGCATGGGGCTGATGCTGCTGACACATTTTCAGCAGTAAATCCGCGTCCCGCAGATCCCCTTCGATAAAGGTAAAGGACCCATTGGCCGCTAAATCCGCCAAATTCCGTCGTTTATGTTCCAGCGGGTAATAATCGCTTAAATTATCCAGCCCTACGACTTGATCTCCGCGTTGCAACAGTCGCACAGAAAGCCGCGATGCGATGAACCCCGCCGCGCCCGTGACCAGAATTTTCATTCATCAACTCCTTTATGATCCATACAACGGGCAAGTTGCAACCGATTCATCATCCTTATCCACCCATGCATATCAAAATCGCCGCAGGCGCTTTTGTAACCAATAGATAATAACCTGGCAGTATTCGTCTAGGTCGCCGCCGCCTTGGCCGCTCCATTTCTTTTTGGGGTTCCCCGTGCGCCGATGACGACAGGGCGCTTCTGGATAAACTGGGTTCGATCTCCCCGTTCTTCAGATTCCACTCTGATTTCCGAAGGTAGAATGTTTCTGCCGCTGTTACGCAGAATCGTATC
>JAJZGH010000101.1 GCA_021798635.1 Planctomycetota bacterium
TGTGATTCGAGTAAACCGAAGTGCGCGACAGGGGCAGACAGGCTGGCGGTGTCAAAGGCGTGGAACTGGATAAAGATGACGAAGTTGTGGAAATGGTCATCGTGCCGCAGGGGCTGGATCATGGCGACAATCAGGTCACGCTGCTGACGGCGTGTGAGCACGGTTACGGCAAACGCACGCGTGTGGAAGAATACCGTTTGACCCATCGTGGCGGCAAAGGCGTTATTAATATCCGCACAACGGATCGGAACGGTGCCGTGGTATCGGTCAAACCGGTGACGGATAACGACGAACTCATGATGATCACCCACAATGGACAGGTGGTGCGCATCGGTGTCACTGGCGAACTGCGTGAAATGGGCCGCGCGACCCAGGGCGTCCGCCTGATCCGCCTGGACGAAGGCGACATCCTGGTGAACGTCGCCCGCGTCGCCCCCGAAGAAAAAGACGACGAAACTCCGCTGCTGGACGGCGCGGGGAAGTAAGACCTGGGTGGATTGCTAGCCAGAGAGTGGCCGTGCTTATCAACATAACAGGCCGTGCGGTGCGGTTCCGAGTGGATGGTGGCCTTAGCGTGAATGACCTATACTCTTGACGAATCCTGATGGTGGGGTCAAACTACGTCAGAGCCTTTAAACAGGGTGGAATGTGGAAGACTCAACGAACAACAGGTCGCAATCGGTAAAGGTGATTTCAGTAATCGTGCCTGACAATCCGTTTGTCCGCAGCAATCTGGGGGAAGTCAAGCACTGTCTGGCCGCGTTGGATGTGACGGATCTTATGGAATGGTGGCCAGGCAAACCGCACTCGCCGCACCGGAATCCTGACAAAGTCCAGGCAATACAACGCTCGCTGGACTGGAAGCGGGTGGCACAAATTGCCGCCTACCTCCTTCAGAAGGAAATTGTGGACGCCCCCAAAGAGCTGAAGGAAATATTTGTCCAAGTATACGGATCGAAAGCGGCGGAGCCAGGTCGGCAATGGCCACCGCAAGTCCCAAGAGTAGTTGGATTTGAGAAGAGCACGTATCCAACTTTTTCAAACGTGCTATTGCACGTCAATGGCGCGAGTGTCAAAGAATTAAAAGACGGTGCAGCCCAACTCAAATTCGATGCCGATAATGCGAAGCTAAACTTCTCTGTCATCGACGGGCAGCACCGCATTAACGGTGCGTATTTTGCGGTTATGCTGCGAAGAAAAGAAGATCCCTCCGCCCGCTGGGAAATTCCTGCCGAGATATTTCTCGACCTGGACGCGGCAAATGAGCCGCCGCGACGACAGGCGCAAATCTTTATTGACGTTAATTTTTATCAGAAAAAAGTTGATCGATCATTGGTCGCGGACCTCTTCCCGCTGGCACGGGAGCCCGGCGGTTCGCTCAATGATAAGGAACGAGCACAGGACCTTGGGCGCAAATTGATGCTGGAGGTCGGCCCCTTGGTGGGCATGATCCAAATCCCGGGAATACGGTACGGGGTAGCCGACGTTATCACTCTAGCAACCCTGAATGCGGCAATCGAGGATATCCTCACTGATTTAGCCCGGGTGAAAATTACGAGCCTCGAGGGGCAGTCACGGTTTTTGGCCCAATGCCTTGATGCCTGGCTGGAGGCAAGCGGTCGAAAGGTCGGCTTGGAGGATAGCGCCGTGCCGCCTACCACCGTTGTTTATCAGGGCAGGGTACTGGTCTCATTTCTGACACTGATTCCGGCATGTGTGTGGACGATTCGCAAGACAGGCAGAGATTTTGTTTCCGAGGTGGCACATAAAAAACTGGTTGCGTGGCTAAGTAGCGTCGCCGACCGTGCTGGCCTGCTGAAGGAAGGGAAGTTTTTGGAAAAAAGCGATTTTAAGGAGAAGGGATTTCTCGGTAGCGGAGGCCTCGCTCGTTTCCGCGACACGCTTTGGGCGGCCGTCGACGCTCCGCCGCAAAGGATTGATGGAATGGGCGACTCGAAAATCAGCCAACTGGCGGACGAAAACAGGTCGCGAATCCAAAGGGAGCTTGCGGGGAATGGGTGAGGCGATTGATTTTGACCGTCGCATTACGATAGCCTTCAAGCTTCTGGAAAAGACGCCAGCAGGATCATTCCCGGTCCCGTCTGCCCTCTCGGGTGCATTGGAGAAGCTCGTTCCCGGCGCCACACAGTCGCCCCGGATCGACGTTGAGCCCAAAATTGCGGCACTGTTCACGACCGCTGCGGTCGAACTATGGATACGTGCGACCCACAGTTTTTTAGTCTCGGCGGCGTTGACCAAAACAAGCCCAATCTGGGCCTCGGTGACTGGATACTATTCTAGCCACTACTCGGTGCGGGCGTACGCACACCTGTTGGGGCATTTCCAACTTTTCGCAAGAAAAAAAGTCGTCCATCTCTCAATTGACGAGGGCGACAAGTTTAGGTGCAACTTCGAGCAGAAAAACAAATTCGGTCGGGAACACGAATTTTATTGGAGGACTGTCAAGAAGGAAGAACCCTTTAAATCAAGCCAACTCTTTACGCTGAATGAGCGAATCACACCAACCGGCGAGTCGGATTGCAGACATCGTGAAAAAGCGAACTATGCCGATCATCTTTCGGGCGACTTACCGGCATTCAACTCGCTCAGGGAGGCCGACCTTAAAGACCGGCTGGATCGCCTTTCCAAAATCGACGCCACCGTGCCCCAAATTCCCCGTGCGGACAAGTTTCCGGATGTGGACCGCGTGCAGTTAGTTGCATATCAGCGTCTCGTTCACTTCCGGCGGACGGTCGACAGGAATGTTGACATGAAAAAGAATAGGTTTTGGAAAAAGAACCGTGACCCCCAATGGGCAACGAATTGGATCAACTTTCAATTGCCTGCGAGCCGCAATATTCTCGGTGAATTGGGGCAGCAAATATGAAATACATGGGATCAAAACGCACGATGCTGGGGAACGGCCTAGGTGAACTCCTGCGCCGGGAAGCCTCTCGACATAAGCGATTCATTGACCTGTTCAGCGGTTCCGGCGCGGTGGCATGGTTCGTAAGCCGGAAAACATCGGCACAGGTTGTCGCATTTGACATTCAGAAATACGCGGCAGTATTGGCGCAGTCGGTCATCGGCAGAACCCGATCTGTCGACCCGAATAGCTTGATAAAATCATTTATTGGTTCGGCCAGGACCGGATGCACGACAAATTCCTGCTGGCATCAGGCGCAGGCGTTAGATAAGGCGGCCCTCCCGATCCCACAATGGGTTACCCGTGCGCGCACGCTTTGTAGCACGGGTGACGCCGGTAAAATTTTACAGGCCTACGGAGGCCACTATTTCAGCCCCTCCCAGGCCGTGGCGATCGATTCTTTAATTGGTGCGCTTCCAGAGAAGAGGACCGATCACGACCTCTGCCTTGCAGCGTTGTTAATAGCCGCCAGCAACTGCGCCGCGTCTCCCGGCCACACCGCACAGCCATTCCAACCCACAACAACGGCGGGAATGTATATCCGGGAATCCTGGAAAAGGGATATTTTTTTCTACGTGGAAAAGGCTCTTGGCGAACTAGCCCCCCTGTATGCCCGGACACGGGGAAACGCCGAGGTCGGAGATGCCGTCATCGTTGCCAGCCGCTTTAAGGAGGGTGATCTTGTCTTTATTGATCCCCCCTACGCCGGTGTCCACTACAGTCGCTTTTATCACGTATTGGAAACCGTTGCGCGTGGTCGCTGTGACACTGTTTCGGGCGTAGGCCGCTACCCGCCGCCGGCGGAACGGCCGGCCTCAGCATTCAGCCGCAAGGGGGAGTCCCGGCAGGCATTTGACCGGCTTATGAGCGTGTTGGCGGAACGTGGATGCACCGTTATCGTTACATTTCCCGCAGGCGAGTGCAGCAACGGGCTGTCCGGGCAGATCGTGACCGGCTTGGCGTCCCAATATTTCCGAGTTGAAAGAAAGACCGTAGCCAGCCGGTTCAGTACGCTCGGAGGAAATAACTCCCATAGAAAAGCTCGCATACACGTTGAAGAGCTGATCCTGCACCTTCGCCCGAAAACAAAGTACTACGCCGCCCGCGATACATCTGCTTCAAGTACGCTTTGGATGGATAAAACTGCGGGTAGCCACCGTAAGGGAGCAGGGGCATCGCGTCAAATTTTGAGTTGCTTGGACGCAACCTAGACTTTCCAGCCACCTCGGTGTTAAGATTCCGTTATTGGGTAGATGTATGAATTTAGTTAGCTGGTGCCCGCAATGCCAAACCCACACAAAGCCGCTCTTCTTAAAGCTGTGGCCGAACAGGTCGGCGAGCTGCACAAATTGGCCGGGAGCAACTCTCTTTTCAGTGTTGGGGATGATCTGGCTCGCATTTATTTCCGCTACTCGAAAGTTCATGCGAACGGCAGGACCTTTTTCGGGCTACGAGATGTTGACCTGCGAGAACTCGCAGGACATAACTCTTATATCTGTTTTTTCCTGGACGACGGTTCTTCGCCGTTGTTCGTCCCCTATGCAGATTTTGAAGAGTTGTTTCATCAGACCGAACCGGCCGCCGATGGCCAATACAAAGTGCAGTTAATAAGCGGACAAGGAACCCGAGAACTGTATTTATCAAAGATGGGGCGATTCAATCTCGATGGGTTCGCCGGGCTTGAAATTTTGATCAACAGCGTAAACTCCAATCGTTTGAGAAAGCTTCCGGACCTTTCTCATTCACAGGTACAGACGCTATTGGCGGGAATTGGAAGGGCGAAAGGATTCGACATATTTATTCCGACAGCGGACGTGGAGAGGCTGGATTGGTCGCTTACACCGACATTCAACCTTCGTGGCGATATTCCCAACGGCTTCAGTGGCATTTCATCTATCCTGTCCGAGATCGACGTTCTCTGGATTGCTGCCGGTCGCAACGCGATTGAAGGGCTATTTGAAGTAGAACACTCGACCTCCATATACTCGGGCCTACTTCGGTTCAATGATGTACTGTTGACTGATCCAAGTACGACAAGGTTCTACATTGTGTCGAATGAAAAAAGACGAGATCGCTTCTCCCGACAGGCCTATCGGCCGACCTTCCGCCAAAGCGGGTTGTCGGAACGCACCAGCTTTCTTGAATACACCAATGTCTTTGATTGGCATCAGCGCTTATTGCAAGGAACATCCCATGAAAAAAATGCAAAATAATGGTGAACTGTATGTTGTTGTGAACGTCTGGCGGGGTTTTGCCGTCGGCGCTGAAATATTCCACAGGAGGGCTGGCGCAGTGCGGCGATTCAACAAACTCGTCCACGGTAACGACCTGCGGGAAAACGATGTTCAGATTTTTAGAACTACGCTTAAAGCCGGACGCCCATCCCGAAGTGAGGTGGTGCCTATGGACGTGCCGGAGGCCTAATAAGGAATGGTGCCGAAACAATTTACCGATTTACGCTGAAGTCGAAAGCGAAACCGTAAACGGCCTCGCCATGTTTTCGCCGGAGGGCCGTGTGGAGTGGAATTATTGCGGTGCCCGTTTAAAGCCGCCCGCCGTTGATTTGCTACGCGTGGGAAGAGAAAGTATCATGTTATTACTGGGAATTCAGGAAGCCTCTGTTGCGTGCAAAGGTTGCGGTTATGACTGCAGAAACCACCCAAAACCAAGCCACCCATGTGCATGAATTGCGTGATGGAGAACGCAAGTTTGTATTTCATTTGTCCGATAACGATCTTTTCGTTCGCACCGGACGGCAGCTCATAGAGGCTTGTCAACTTAACATCAGCATTGAACTATGGAGACAGGAACTCGACCTGATGTTCGCTTATGTCAAAGAATGGTGTGCGAAAGCCCTGCGGCACGTCCGCACCTGTATTTGCGAACCCCGGCGGGCGCGCCTGATGTTGCATTTTATTCCAGCAGGTGAGCAATTCGATTTTGATCTGGCCGACGCTATTGCGGAGTTGGACAGTTATTTGTGCCGCAATTATAAGAATGTCGGCTTGGTGGAGGCCGGCCAGATTCCATGGAATGAAGTAGATCGCTTCGTCAATTATTCTCTTTGTTTTGTGATTTATGGCGAACATCCAGTCGCACATGAGCCAATGGGTTCATAACCGATCCCTTCTGGAACATATCCCTGCGAACTGTCCTGCTTCGCTCCCGCTCCGCAGGGTTTAATCCGGGGTTTATTTCGGCTAGACTACTTTATTGCACGCTGCGGGCGTGCGTAAGATAGAGGAGTTGGTTGTTATGCGTTATCGTTTGATTCCGGGTACAGAACTACGGGTTTCTGAACTGTCTTTTGGCAATTTTATTTTTGGCAGCTTTATGTGGGGGAAGGGACCGGCGGATGAGCCGGAGGGAATTCGCCTGCAAAATCGGGCGTTTGAGATGGGGGTGAATTTTTTTGATACGGCTGATGCTTATGATAATGGCCGGGCGGAAAAACTTATGGTGGAAACGCTGCGTTTTGCCGGGCGTGAAAATATTATCCTTTCCACCAAATTCGGATACGACTTTTATGGCGATCCGGGCACGGAGGGTTCGCATAAGGAACGCAAACAGGATTTTTCTCCGGCATTTATTCAAAAAGCTCTGGAAGAATCGCTCAAACGGTTACAAACGGATCATATTGATCTGTGGCAGGCGCATAACATCAAGCTGCCGCAGATGAATGATACACTTGTTGATGCGCTGAATAACCTTCAAAAGCAGGGAAAAATCCGCCACTGGGGAATTGCGTTGGGGCCAGCCATCGGCTGGCGGGAAGAGGGCGTGGTGGCATTAAAAGATTGGAAAGTCGCAACGGTGCAAACCGTGTTTAATATGCTCGAACAGCACCCCGGTAGAGAATTTTGCGAACTGGCCCAGGAGTTAGGTGTCGGCGGCATTATCAGCCGGGTACCGCACAGCTCGGGCATTTTGCAGGACCTTTACACGGAAGATTCCACGTTTACTGATCACCGCAAGTTCCGCGATCGTAACTGGCTGATCTACGGGTTAAAAAAGGTTGAAAAACTGCGGCACATTCAAAAACGTCACGGCTGTACGATGGGGCAATTGGCCCTGAAATGGCTGTTGACGTGGCCCAGTTGTGTTAGTGCGCAACCGAACATCGCCACCGAAGCCGAGCTTAATGAATTTGTGGCCGCGTGTGATGGCACCTTACTTACCAGCGAGGAAATGCGGGAAATTCAGGACTTGGTGGAAAGCGACTTTGGCTTCGGAGCCGACGCCCATGCCTGCGATGTTAAAAGCAGCGTATCCGTTTCCGGTGTAGCGCGAAGCAGCTATCAGAAAGGCCAGAGTGTTCCCAGCCTGCCGTTTGCCGGCCCGGAACATAAATTAACCGTTGGTCTGGCTGGGGCACGCGGATAAATGCGGTCACTGCATGGCTGGTCACAAGCGAAAATCCGGATGGCAGCGGCGAGTTATCACGGGTAAAAACTGTCGTTTAGAGGCTTGCCGCATATATAATCGCCCGCCCACCCGCCGGGCATAGTGGCCGAGAGCCTATCGGGCGCGTATGATGGAACGTGTCTTAGATGGACACAGTTAAGAAAGTAATTGGAAGTAAACACAATGACACTTTTTGATTCCCAAGGTCGCCCGGTTTCCCCGATTGCCAATCCGGTGCAGCAGGCATTTTCTCCAGAGATGGCCGCGCCGTCAGATCACATGCCGCTGCGCCCGCGGATTGCGGAATATCAGCGATGGCGGCAAATGACCGTGGATGAAATGTTGCTGGAGAACCGCGTGGTGTTTCTGGTGGGCGAAATTGATCATGCCTCCGCCACTGGCGTGATTATGCGATTGCTGTATCTGCAATCCATCCGCAAAGATCAGGATATTAACTTGTATGTGAACTCCCCCGGCGGAGCTGTGGATGATACGCTGGCGATTTACGACACCATGAAGTTAATGACATGCGATGTGGCGACATTCTGTGTCGGCAAGGCCATGAGCGGCGGTGCGGTGGTACTGGCCGCCGGCACCAAAGGCAAGCGGTATGCCTTACCCCATGCAAAAGTGATGATTCACCAGCCGTTTGGCGGCATCTATGGCCAAACGGCGGATATCGCCATCCAGGCGGAAGAAATCCTGAAAACAAAAGAAACGCTCACCGATCTACTGGCGAAACTCACCGGGCAACCGCGTGAAAAAGTCGCGGAAGATCAGGAACGCGATAAATATTTTGATGCCAAAGAAGCGAAAGCCTATGGCCTGGTGGATGAAGTGCTGGAAGAAACGGATAAGGCCGCGAAGGAAGCTATTGCCAAAAGCCAGATGGCCCGGCCTTCATGACTTCCAGTACCGATAGGTAAGCAGTGGTACAACGCGTTCACATGCTGCGGGCGGTTAAACATTGGAATTCCGCATCACATCTTTTCAAGCGTTAAGGAGAGATCGTGAAAATTGCCATTTATGCCGCGCCGCTGGTCACCCGACATATTACGGGCGTTGAGCAGCTTGCCCGAAATATTGTCGCCCAATGGATCACGTTGGCAACCGAACATACCTTTTTCATGCTGCTTGAAGATCATCTCCCGTATCAGCGGGATTTTGATTCCAGTGTGATTGATGCCTTACCGTCCAACTTCCACGTTACTCGTATACATCCTGAGCGGCGATTTTCCACCATGGAAAGCATTGAAGGGTTATGGCGACGGAATGCAGCCCGGCCGGGCGGAAGAGAGCCGTGGGATATATTGCACAGCTTTTCGCCGTGGCTCCCGCGTGCTTCAGTGGCCCCGATGGTTCACACCATTCATGATTTATCCTGCGAACTTGATCCACATGTGCGCCGCACGCATGAAGGCGCCAGGCAACGAGAAATTCACCGCTCGGCTGTGCAGCGAGCCAGCCGTACCATTGCGGTATCCCAGCAGACACGTGATGACATCATTGCCTTGTATAAAGTGCCACAGACTCGTGTAGATATTATTCATAACGGCATTAATCCGACATTTACTTCCGAGGCGGACACCGAATTGCATCAGCAGCTCATTGAGCATTTTCATACTGATCGTCGTTATATTCTGATGGTGGGATCGGACATTCCGCGGCGTAATTATCAGCGGGTCTGGCCGGCTATGGTGCGGGTACTGCGTGCCCATCCCCGCCTGCAACTGATCATGGCCGGCCGCAACCGCTGGAATCAGACCGCGTTATATCACCGCATCAGCGCGGAAGGTTTTCTCGGGCGGGTCACGTTTATCGAATCGCCTTCCGACAAGGTGCTGGCGCAGCTGTACCGTGATGCGATGTTAACCTGTTGCGGGTCCAGCTTTGAAGGTTTTGGATTGTCCGTACTGGAAGCGATGGCTTGCGGCTGTGCGGTGGCCTGCAGTGATATGATGTCTCTGCGAGAATTGGCTGGTGATGCGGTACTCTATTTTTCCCACGATGAAGAAGATTCCATGGCCGAGGCGATCTCATCGTTGGCGGATGATCCGGAATTTCGCCGGCAACTGCGACAACGCGGCTTGCAGCGCAGCAGTGAATTCACGTGGGAACATTCCGGGCACCAATTGCTGACGATTCTGGAAAATACGATTACGGCAAACCAACAACACTGACCTGCCGCCGTAAATCCGGATTTCCCAACTGGCCGCAGGCCGCCATCAGTGGTTGGCCAATGGTGGCTCGTCGCTTAGCCAAAATTCCCAATCCGCGCAAGTGCTGCAGAAATGCCACAATAGTCTCAGAATTACTGGGCGAAAATCGTACCGGAGTTTGGGGATTGTAGGCAATAAGATTCACAGTTACCGGCAGGCCTTGACACCACTTTGCGAGATTCTCCGCATCCGCCGGCGAATCGTTAACACCATTCAGCATGACGTATTCAATAAGAAATCGCGTGCGGCGCGACCGCGGATAATCCAGTAATGCTTGACGCAACTCTGCCAGTGGAACGGCTTTATTGATGGGCATAAGCGTGCTGCGCAGGGCGTCTGTTGCAGCAGTCAGGGAAATTGCCAAACGCAGGGATGGCCAATTCATAGCTGCGAGCTTGCGGATACCATCTACCCGGCCCACCGTTGAAACGGTGATGCGCGAAAGCGGGATATTAAATTCCCCCGGTGAAACAATTGCCGCAATCGCCTGGGTAACGGCGGCAAAATTATCCAGAGGCTCGCCCATACCCATAAATACAATGTTGCGGATATCGGGTACCGGCAGGTCACCCCCTGCATCAGCGCGCAAAAGTTCGCGGGCGGTTCTGAGCTGCTGCAGAATCTGTTCTGATGTCAGCTGCGCCAGCAATCCCATCATGCCGGTCTGGCAAAAGGTACACCCCATGCGGCAACCCACCTGCGAGGATACACACAGCGTAAACCAATGGCCGCCATGAAAATTTTTCATGGGAATAATTACGGATTCGGATTCAAGGCGTTGGTCTTTGTAAACTCCGGCCGGCAGGCAGAATTTTACCGCAGCACCCTCCCGCACAACGCGGGAAACGGTAAATGATTCGCCTGTGTCCACATTATCCGCCATGATTTATGGTTAGACCTTCAACACCACATCATGCGCCAGGCGGCCGTGATAACGCAGGCGGATGGGTTCAACAATCTGCCGGACAAAATCGTCAACCTGCTGCGGGGATCGCCCGATATATTTCCGGGCATCCATTAATCCGTCGAGGTCCACAGATTTAAATGCCGCATCCGCCTTTAATCGGCTGATCAGGTCATTAGGCCTGCCATGCTGTTTAACTTCCGCAGCGGCCGCAACGGAATGCCGACGAATACGTTCATGCAAATCCTGCCGGTCTCCGCCGGCCTTCACGGCCGCCATGAGAATGTTTTCGGTGGCCATAAATGGCAATTCCGCCGCCAGTCGCTGGGCAATGACATTCTGATTAACTACCAGGCCGCGCGACACATGCACCAGCATGTCCAATATGGCGTCTGTGGTGAGAAACGCTTCCGGGATGGACAGCCGTTTGTTGGAAGAATCGTCGAGTGTACGCTCGAACATTTGCTGGGCAGCGGTAAACAAAGGCTGCTGCACGATGCCCATAAGCCACCGGGCCAAGCCGGTGATGCGTTCGCACAGCACGGGATTGCGCTTATAGGCCATGGCCGAAGATCCAACCTGCTGATCCTCAAAAGGTTCCTCCACTTCCTTAAATGCCGCCAACAGGCGCACATCCTGGGCTAATTTATGAGCACTGGCCCCCAAGGCGGCAAGGCTGGAAACGATCTGCACATCCACAATGCGCGAGTAGGTTTGCCCGGAAACCGGATGCACACGCTTAAAGCCGAGTTTTTCGGCTACCGCGAATTCCAGCTTTTTAACTTTTTCATGATCAGTGTCAAAAAGTTCCAGGAACGAGGCCTGGGTGCCGGTAGTACCTTTGATACCCCGCAGCATCAGCGTCTGCTGACGTAATTCAATATCCGCCAGACATAGAACAAAATCATAGCACCAAAGAACCGCGCGCTTACCGAGCGTCGTGGGTTGCGCGGGTTGCAGGTGGGTGTAGGCCAGCACAGGCAGGTCACGCCATTGCTGAGCGAACGTGGCGACGTTATCAATGACAATGGCCAGCTTGCGGGCGACGATATCCAGTGCATCGCGGAGCAGCAGCACATCGGTATTATCCACAATATCCATGGATGTGGCACCAAGATGCAAAATTGCTTTGGCCGCCGGGGCGGCTTTGGCGAAGGTATGTAGATGGGCCATGACATCATGGCGCAGCGTGGCCTCCTGCCGGGCGGCCTCATCAAAATCAATATCATGAATATGCGCCTTCATCTGCGCGAGTTGCTCAGCGGTGATGGGCATACCGAGCTGTTGCTGGGCTTCCGCCAACGCCAGCCAGATTTTTCGCCAGGTGGAAAATTTTCTCTGCGGAGAAAAAACTTCCAGCATTTCAGCCGAAGCGTTACGCGTGACCAGCGGGCTTTGAAAAACGAGCATTTCCGGGGGCGTTTGCATTGATTCTCCATTGGGCCGCTGTTCCGCGTATGCCGCAGGCAGGGGCCATTTGACCCAGGGTCCGATACGCCATCAACCTCAACAAACAGCTCATTGTGTGCCAGCGTATAAAACCATGCAATGTAAATAGTAACACAATATCGGTGAACTGGAAATTTGTGCCCGGATGCAGCCATTTTAAGGGTGTGGCAATAAATCCGGGCAGGCGTCCGAGGTGCGAGTTTCCAAGACGAACCATTCTCTCAGCGCCGGCATTTATGCCGTCGATTTCGCTACCCGCCGGGAAATATCGCCACACCCCCAAGTTAGCGATTGACGAATATCGGCAGTGCGTTGACGTAAAAAGGATGATTGCTAAAGGCGTAATTTCGGTTACAACAAGAGCTTGATGGTTTGCGTGCACCTACATTGGGCAGTAAAACTCGGACGTTAGGGACTTGTTACCTCAGTTCCACAGGGGTTTTTAGGGTGTGCCGATGATTCCAAAGTTGTCGGCAAAAGCCTCACACTTTCAGACGATCGTATATGGAACGAAGGAGTCAGGATGAAAAAGTTAACGAATATGTTCCGCACGGCGGATGGGGCTAATTATTGGCTTACTTTTGTGCTGGTGACCAGCCTGTTCCTCCTATGGGGGCTATTTAGCGGGATGATTGATGTGCTCAACAAGCACTTTCAGGATTCGTTGCATGTTACCAAGGCGCAGTCAGCGTTGGTGCAGGGTTCCTGGTATGGGGCTTATTTTCTTTTAGCGCTGCCCGGCGGGTGGGTGGCAAGAAAGCTCGGATATCGCGGTGGCATTCTCGCGGGTTTGATCCTGGCACTGGTGGGTTCGCTTTTATTTATTCCGGCTGTGCGGATTCACGCGTCGGAAGTGATCATGTTCGCGGCATTTCTGGCTGCGCTGTTTGTGGTTGGTGCGGGGATGACCTTTCTGGAAACCGTGGCTAATCCGTATACCACCGTATTGGGGCCGGTGGAGTCGGCGGTTTCACGAATTAACCTGGCTCAAAGTTGCAACGCGATTGGCTGGATGCTTGGGCCTATCGTCATCAGCTACTTTATTATGTCCAAAACCTCCGTTGCCAATACCAGCAATAGAGCCATTTATGTACCGTATCTGATCCTGGCCGGTTTGGTTGCCATTTTGATTGTGGCATTTATTGTTTCGCCGGTTCCTGACCTGCATGCGCCGCAGGAAGAGCAAGCGCCAACCCGAAAAACAGAGCATGCGCGTCCATTGATTAAGGAAAAACATTTTGTACTTGCGGTGGTGGCGCAATTCTTTTACGTGGCCGGACAAACGGGCATATTTAGTTTCTTTATTAATTATGTGAAAGATGATCGATATTCGCCCGCGTTGCCACTATGGCTGGCATCGCGGCTACCGGCGACGATGAAGTTTTCCCATGCCAATCAATGGCACATCACTGAATACGGAGCCGGCATTATGTTATCTGTGGCCTTCGGCTGCTTTCTGGCGGGGCGCATTTCCGGCAGTGCCATTCTGCGATTTGCCAAGGCACACATTACCTTAGGCATCTATGCGGCGATTAACGTGGTAATGATGCTGCTGGTGTATCTGAATCTGGGCTGGACATCTATTATTGCTTTGATGCTGAGCTATTTTTTCATGTCCATTATGTACCCGACGATTTTCGCGTTGGGCATCCGCGGCCTGGGTGAAAAAACGAAACTCGCGGCATCCTGGATTGTCATGTCTATTGTAGGCGGTGCCATCATGCCGTTGTTTATGGGGTGGCTGGCGGATCAATATTCCATGGGGGTCGGATTTCTGATGCCGCTGGGATGTTTTGTATTTATCATGTTCTACGGATTCTTCTGGCAGCGGTTTTTCCGGCAGGATATGGAGCCGGAGGAAACCTCGAAGTAATCATGTCGAGAATCTTCAAATTCCACGAAAGCAAAAGTCAGCCGGGGATATTTATATTACAAGCTCCTCTACATGCTGAGCCAGCCTGCGTTGCAGCGTGCGGACGGAGATTCCGATAGCACGGGCGGCTTTAGTCCGGTTGTTGGAAAATCGCGCCATCGCGGCGTCAATGGCCTGCCCTTCCAGTTGAGCCAGCGTCGGCGGCGTCGCAGCGTCGCCGAGCGGCGCAACTACGCCGGCGTTGCCATCAAGGTTCGTGGCGTTAATGGGATCCACTGCCGCGGTCGTCGCGGCCGCCGATCCTGCCAAAGGTTTGGCGATCTGAGTTGGAAGATCGCTAATGACCAAGGTGGTTTTGGACTCATCAGAAAGCACCATGGCACGCTCGATGACGTTCAGTAGCTCCCGGACATTCCCGGGCCAACGGTAACATTGCAGGGCGGCTAAGGCGGCGGAATCAATAGCGTCTATCAAGCAATGATTTTGTGCGTTCACGCGGTCGATAAAAGCGCGCACCAGCAGCGGAATGTCCTGCACCCGCTCGCGCAGCGGCGGCATGCGAATCGTGATAATATTGAGGCGACAGTAGAGATCTTCGCGGAATTGGCCCTTGGCCACCATCGTCGGCAGATTCCGGCTGGTGGCTGCCAGCACGCGCGTATCAACCTTAATTTCCCGATGTCCACCCAGGGGAGTGACCACCCGGCATTCCAAAACGCGCAGCAATTTGGCTTGCAGCGGCAAGGAGCAATCGCCGATTTCATCGATGAATAATGTGCCGCCCTTCGCGGCTTCGAAATGGCCGGCACGCGCCCCAGTGGCCCCCGTAAAGGCACCTTTTTCATAGCCAAATAATTCGCTTTCTATCAGGGATTCAGGCGTGGCAGCGCAATTCATGGCGATGAAGGGGCCTGCGTTGCGCGGAGAATTTCGGTGGATAGCTTGCGCCGTAAGGTCTTTGCCGGTTCCGGATTCTCCTAAAATCAGAACCGTGCTGAAGGCGTGGCTGGAGCAGGCGATCAAATCGAAAACTTCCAACATTGCCGGTGAGCGACCTATCATACCCTCTTTAGAAGCAACCACTTCTTTCATGGGTTCGGCCTTTTCTTGCTGTTGGCAGGCCTGTACCAGTCCCATGAGTTTAGACAGTAGAAGTTTGGCATCCTCAAGCGTGTGCCTGCCGTGAGGCCCTCCAACGGCGATGGCTTCAAGCAGAGACGCGGCGGACTGCGTTTCAAGAATCTGGGGCACCGGCGTTTCGGGAAAATAAGTCTTCCAGTGAGAGCTAATATCCATGCCTGGAAGGTCGCCGGAAATCAGGTGAGCGATCACGCAGTCGATCCCCGCTTCGACAAAACGCACAGCCTTTTCGGCAGAGTCCGTCAGTTTGACGTTGTACCCCGCATGGGTCAGAAGACTCTCGAGTGCAGCCCGCTGCGTGGGATTGTCTTCAATTACGAGAATTTTATATTCATCGGTGGTCTTCATGTCTTGGCTGCTCCAAAGTAGCCGGCGCGGAATGCATAAATTGGCGATCCACTGTCTAACACAAGAAGTTGGTGCATCGTTCCCATCTTGACCCGCAAATGGAATGAATTTACATCTGCTGCGCCGATAATGCGAAAAGCCGGGAATACCATTTTGCAAGGGTATTCCCGGCTGGTCAAAATCAGATCATGTATTCATCATACTGAATCCATTCATTGTGAACACCTTTAGAGCGCTTTGTGGCGAAACTTCAGGCCGCCAACCACAGCCATGCCGGTCAACGTCAGAAGCGTGGGCCAAAATGCCGCAGGAAGCGGAGCCGCACCCGTCGGTACGACACCAAGCCCCGGAACATCAACCTGCTTCTGGGTGAGATCCGTTTGACCATTGGGTGAACTGGATGTCACATTGGTTGCCGCCTGGGTGGTGTAATTAAGTCCGGGGCCGACCACCTCGTTGGAAGTGGTGGAAACCACAGTGACATAACCCAACGCTTCCGATGCGGCAGCGGACGTATAGGTTGTTCCGGTATAAACCCACTTATAGGTGCCACCATCGGCACTGGTATCTCCGGCACTGCCGAACGAGCCACCAACCCCGGTGTTGGTGACCATCAGGCTGGGCGTCGAAACCAGGGAAGAGCCGGGGCCATTCAACTGCAGGCTGATAAACGCCTGATTGATACCGCTGCCCAACAAGGTTGTTCCT
>JAJZGH010000102.1 GCA_021798635.1 Planctomycetota bacterium
CCTGCGTCATCTCCCGCATCTCCTCAATATACGTCTCTACCTTCATCACTGGGCTGCCATCCATAGCTGTACTCCTTGGGCCAGTCCTTGACCCGGTTAAAATTCCCGCAACCACACGGTTGCGATGCACTTATCCTACCAAATTAGCCCTGCCCGGAAAAATTGCCACGCCCCTCCATCAGGAGGTACCAAACCACTACGTAGACCATGACCTCATGGTACAGACTTTTGCCCCTGTTTGAGCGCCAGAGCCTTTTTTAGTGCCGAAGTACGAAGGTTGGGCTAACGCTATGGTTAGACGTGCAACGCCTCATAATAGTCGTTAGCCCCACGCGGAAGCGTCGCGGTTGGATGCTGATTACATTGGTTCAGCCATCGCCAACGCTTCAAATACGCGACGAATCTCGGCGCGCTGTGCATCAGTAAGTTGAAATTGCAGCGCGCCCGCATTGCTCTGCGCCTGTTCCGGATTTCTGGCACCGACCAATGCCGCGGTTATGCCCGGTTCCTGAATGGTCCAGTTGATGATGATTTGCGCAAAGCTGGCCTGATGGGCATCGGCAATGGGCTTTATTTGTGCCAGCGCCGCCAGAACACGCCGGCGGTTTTCCACGGTAAAAAATTTATGCTCGCGGCGATGATCGCCCTTGGGAAATTGTCGGTCCGCAGACACCTTGCCCGTCAGCAGACCCCGTTCCATCGGGGAATAGACGATTACACCGATATTGTGTTTGCGACAATAGGGGAGAATCTCTTTTTCTATGCCACGATTCAGCAGGCTGTAAGGCGGCTGCAGGCTGGCAAGTTGGCCGGCGGAACGAGCCTTCTCCATCCATGCGACATCATAATTGCTTACTCCAATAGCCCGAATTTTTCCGGCCTTGCGCAGTTTTTCCAGGGTGCCAAAGGACTCCTCCACCGGCGTGGCGGCATCTGGCCAGTGGATCTGATAAAGATCGATATAATCAACACCCAGCCGTTTGAGGCTCTGATCGCATTCATATTCGATACTTGCGGGCTTTGAGTTTTTGCGGATCATCACATCGCGGCCCGCGGGATCTTTTTGCGGCCACGGATCGGAACCCTCCTCTTTTGGATCATCCCATCGCATACCACATTTGCTGGCGATGATAATTTTTTCCCGGGGATAACCGCGAATGGCTTTTCCGACCAGTTGCTCGCTGTAGCCCATGCCATAAATGGCTGCGGTGTCGATCGTGGTGACGCCCGCGTCAATGGACGCCTTGATGGCGGCAATGGACGTCTGTTCGTCCGAACCGCCCCACATCCATCCACCAATTGCCCAGGTCCCCAAAACAATGGGTGAAATTTTTAGCTCAGACGCTCCAAGTTGACGGTTTCTTTCGATCATGAGTGGACCCCATTAATAATTCGCCGGTCCAGTTTCCGGCTAACGTCGTCATTCTAGCGGTCTATAGATGAAAGTCCATATAGTGGCCGCCGTCAGCGCAGCTGGCCCGTGTACTACGCTTTTTCGCTTGGATTTTGCCGTTTGTGGCAGCGCCGAACATATTTAATTCAGAGTTATCACTGAATCGTTTGTGTTGCTGAAAAACCCAGAACACGGCGTAACGATCGCCGGTCCCGGCGTGCAATCGGAATAGATTAATTTTTCAGCGCGTCAAAGGGCATTTGGCCACATCACCGTACTGGCATTTTACTCGTTACCCGTCGCGCCGTTGATTGATGCGGGTGCCCCGGAGTAGACGGCCGAGAAATTCTGCCGCCAAGGGGTTTGCAATCCAACATAGCCCGTGACCTGCTGCGTGCCGATGAGTTGCCAGGTGTCACCCCAGGCCACGGTCTGGCAGTGCCCGTCAAGGAAGGCCACGTTCATTTTTCCCGAGTGGATAATGGCATTCACATTCATGCTGCCTGAGGGGAAGCTGGACGGCGGCCCTGAGATTGCCTCGTCCGGGTTCGGAGCGCCTGTTCCGGCGGCCCACGTTGCCACGTCTGGGGTTTTCTGATAGGTGATCGTCCCCTTAGCTCCAAAGCCGCCATCGCATATGACAATCGCATTTTGTGGATTCGTGACGCTCACCATCGAATAGGCGTTGTAAGCTGGCGAGTAGTATGTCGCACCTTGGGTGTTATTTGGATCTCCGGGCTGGTTGCTGCTGTTCAGGCGGTAGGAAGCGGGCACATTCAGTGCCAGGTTAATCGGATTGGTACTTCCCGCCGCTGGTGCCGCCGCCGGGTACCGCACATTGCCCGTTGTGTCCGCAGGGTCCCTCAGAACGCCGGGAGTGAGGAACTTATCAGAGATTAGCACCTGATCCCAATTTGATCCCGTGCCAGTCGCGGTTGCAATAGCCCCATTAGCAATCGCCCCGTAAGACCATATCTGCGGAGCGCCGTAATACGCCCCGTCGCAGAGCGCCCCAGCCGCTGCGCCGGCAACATACCCGTTATTCTGCCCCTTCACCATATAGCCATTATGTTGATGGGCGAACATGACCAGGGACTGGGCGATAGTTCTTTGATTGGCCAGGCAGGCCACAGTTTCTGATTCCGCTTTGGCAGCTGCCAGGGCGGGGATCAGAATGGCTATAAGAATGGCGATGATGGAGACAACCACAAGAATTTCGATGAGGGTAAAGGCCCCGCGCGATATTCGGCGGAGGGGTGAACCGGTTTGAGACTGTTTATGGGCCATGATCGTTTCCTCTCGTAAAAATTGTAGAACCTTCTCGCCTGCCGGCCGCATTGCGATCTTCGGCTATAGTGAATGGTACATCATAGAGAGGTATAAAGTAAAGAAAAAAACGCGCTATTTTGCTTATCGGGCGACATGCCGCCCGGTAGGCCCGGTAAAAAACTGGCTCTGTAGCACGTGCCGGCCTAAAATGATTTTGTCCTCGCGGTGGTTAGCGCGGCGCAAATACTGTTTTTGGAGTTGATTATGGCGACGATGCGTGCGGTTCAGGTGGCTTATGCAAAAGGGGCTTTCGAGTTGGTTCAACGGCCCATTCCCGAGCCGGGGGTGTCGGGCATCCGAATTAAAGTTCAGGCGTGCGGCATTTGCCACAGCGATATGTTTGTTAAAGAAGGATTATTTCCCGGCATCACGTATCCGCGCATTCCCGGCCATGAAATGATCGGTACCGTCGATGCCGTGGGTAGTGCGGTAAAAAACTTTCAGCCGGGACAGCGTGTGGGTGTGGGTTGGCATGGCGGGCATTGTTTTGTCTGTGAACCGTGCCGCCGGGGGGATTTTATTCATTGCGGCAAAGAACAGATTGCGGGGATTAGCTACGACGGTGGCTATGCGGAATATTGCGTCGTCCCGCAGGAGGCGGTGGCGCTTGTGCCCGAAGCTCTGGATGCTACCAATGCGGCACCGCTGATGTGCGCCGGGGTTACAACCTATAATGCACTACGCAACAGCGGGGCCAGAGGCGGGGATGTTGTGGCCATACAGGGTCTGGGCGGATTGGGCCATTTGGGCGTGCAATTTGCGAGGGCTATGGGATTTCACACGGTGGCTATTTCCGCATCCGATGCTAAACGCGATCTGGCCATGAAACTTGGGGCACATGAATATGTAGACACATCCAAAGAATCTCCGGCGCAGGCCTTGAAAAAATGGGGCGGCGCACGGGTTATTTTAGCAACCGCGCCGGATAGTAAATCCATGGCACCGCTGATCGCCGGTCTGGGCATCGCCGGGCACCTGGTCATTGTTGGAGCGGGGACGGATCCCATTCCGGTAACACCCCTGCAACTCATCGGTGAAAGTAAATCTGTTTCCGGTTGGCCCTCTGGTACCGCGATGGATTCACAAGATACTCTGAACTTTGCGGCCCTTACGGGCATTAAGGTGATGGTGGAAAAATTCCCTCTGGAGAAGGCCGCCGAGGCTTACGAGCACATGATGGCTAACAAGGTGCGATTTCGCGCGGTGCTGGTCATGTAAGTAAATGGGTGGCCGGGGTTGATCGCCCGTTACGCGCGGCCGCGCCATGCGATGTTTTTGCCCAGCAGTTGCCGCAGCAACGCGTACCACTGAATAACCACCAGCAGGGAAATTCCCAGCGGATGCAAGATGGCTCCGAGCGTTGATTGGCGAAACCTGATTGTCAGGAGCATCCGCGGCCAATAACTTAGCCCGGTGGCGATCGCTGCTAAAACAATGATGACTGGCGCGGCATGCCGCAGCACTGCGGTGATCAGTATAACCAACGGCATAACTTGGCCACCCAGGAGAATAATCGTTGCCGGAGCAATCATTTTTCGCGACGCTAAAGCCTCCGTAGCATTTTTTGCTAATCCATGAAACACCTCCCCGGCAGAGTGATACATCCGACACGACGCTAAGGCGGTGGCGTCAAAAATATCCGTGGCAAATCCCGCCTTCCGAAATGCGCGCGGCAGCGTAATTCCATCATGACGCGAAGCACGAATGGCGCTATGCCCCCCGACGGCCATATAGGCAGATTTTCTGGCGATAAATAATTGCCCGCAACCGGCACTATACGCCGGATCGTTACTTTTTCTCATCCGATTGAGCGGGAGAAAACCCAGGAGAATAAAGTACATCAGGGGAATCAGGAGTTTTTCAAACAAGCTTTGGGTCTTCTGCAATGGAAATCCGCTGCCCAACGCCATTTCTCGGTTTTGCATAAATCCGGCCATGCCTGCCAGGGCATCGGGCGCAAGCTCAACGTCAGCATCCATAAATACCATCAGATCATATTTGGCTCTCTGCGATAGTTGCCAGCAGGCGTGCTGTTTACCGCACCAGTTCTGCGGTAACGCGGAGGAATTCAGCAAGGTGATGCGCGAATCCTCTGCGGCTAGAGCGAGCACGATGTCCGCGGTGGCGTCGGTGGATTGGTCGTCGAGAATAATTAATTCAAGCGTCACGTCTTGATTGGCTAGAACGGACTGCGCGGCCGCCCTGATATGGTCAGCTTCATTGCGCGCAGGGATCAGAACAGATAGTTCCCGAGCCGGGCCGTCCGATGCTCCCGGCCCAGGTTCGCGGAACAAGGGGAGATTCGCCGTCACCAGCACGGCCGGAATAGCCGCCAGAAGCAGAGCCATAATCACTAAAATGGGCAGCATCACAAAGGGGCCTTTTCTGTCGGACTTGCCGAAGCGGATAGAGGCTTTTTGCCGCCGAAGCGCAAATCATAAATTCCCCCCACGCCTGATTGACGCTCCAACAGCGTCGTAAAACCATCGCCGGATCTTAAGACGGCTTTAGCCCGCAATACGTTTTGCTGATGTTCAAGTGCCCTCGCGAGAAGTTCAGTCCATTGTGCGGGCGTTTTATCCCCATGCAAATCTGGCTTGATCAATGCCCCAAGAGAAATCAGGGCTTCCGGCAGCCGATCCTGCCAGAAAATATATTCCACCGCCATGGGTACAAAAGTTATGGGGCGAATATCTCTGGCCAAATGTCCCAAGCCGGGTTTAAGCGTGACCGGGCGAACCAGAGAATCCACAAAATCGCCCTGCGGGGTCACCCAGAGGATGGCATTATTCTGCCGCAATACGCTTCGGCTAGTTTGCAAAAACTCGGCCGCGCCACGCGCGGTATTTTTATGAACAGGAAAAAAGCCTAACTTACGCATGATCGGGTACTGTGCGAGGGATTGGGCATCTATCGGGCAGTAGTGTTTATGCCGCGGATAAAATCGGCACGCCATCACCGCCCCAAGCAAAGGGTCCCACCAGGAGGGATGATTCAAATAAATAACCGTTGGGCCGGCTACGGGGGGAATGGCGCTTTGAGCGTCCAGCCGCACGGCATGAAAGCCTTTGCGCACAAAACGAGGAATGTACCATCGAGCCAGAGCCGCCACGACAGGGCGGTATGTTGGGGGCGTCGCATCTTTCATGAGCATCTCCGCTTGCGCGGCCGATCGCTATTGCCGCACGCCACGCAGCGCCTGAGGTTACCGTAAAAGGCGGTCTGATAGCGCACGTTTCGATTTGCGGGCACCGCTATATTCCAACTCATGCAAGCCTCCCAGGCATTTATTACCGCCTGTTAGTTTAGTCGTAATGCCGCAAGATGTCTTGGTGCTGCGTGAGGCGTGTGGCTACGCCATCGTCGCCGCAACGTGTAGAGCACCGATGCTTAATCCGCTGTCGCGCACTGACCACCGGGTTATCACCACGGTGCTCTATGACGCAATGCTCTCCCAAATGCTGAACCTTGTCGTCCACCGGGCCACCTGCGGGGTAGCCGGTTAGGCCGCTGTGGATTAGACTTTAGCGACTTTCAGGGGAAGCAATGCCGAACGGGTTTCGGAACTTATGCATTCCCCGGTGTGAATGGGTTCGTTGCCGTCAATGATGTACGCTAATACCATTTTGTTGCTGGCGGCCGGCTTTTTGCTGGTCGGTTTTCTCATTATAGCCGGCCTGGCGCGACGATCGGCTTCCACCGCCGCGTATATCAGTATTATTTCATTGTTGGCAGCCTTGGGGGCGGCTCTGGCGGCCATTATCCGCCTTCTGTCGCACGCCGGCGTGCCGGGGCAATCGCAGCCCCACAGTCTTTTATTTAACTGGCTGCCGCTGCCGGGCGGGATGGGCCATGGCGGCACAGCGATGATTGCCCTGGGTATTTCCAGCGGATCGCTGAATCTGGCTTTTTTCATGTTGTTTTTATTCATTGTGCTGTTGGTCCAAGTGCACACGCTGGGGATGCTCAAGTACAAATCCATTCTGCCGGATTACTTTGCCTTGGGCAATTTGACCGCATTTTTCCTGGCCATGGCGGCATTATCCGTCAATGTTGTGCAGATGTATCTGATGCTGGAATTGGCGATTTATACGGCCTGCTGCATGATACAGTGGACCAACCGACCGGCCGAGCGGCTCATTGCACGACGGATCCTGCTGCCGCATGTTATTGCCGATGCCTTGTTTATCTTGGGGATTATCATTTTTGCGTTGCATGGAACTCCGCTGGACCATCAGCTTCTCTTTGGTAATGCCCCGACTCGGATGGCGGGATTTGTCCCGGGAATCGAAAAGCCTATTGCCTCACTAAACCATTGGTTCCCCGGTTTAACCTGGCGGAGCCTGGGAGGTGTGTGCCTGGTGGCGGCAGCATTGGCGAAATCCGGGCAGTTTCCGCTGCATACCTGGGTGCCGGAAACCATCACCGGCTTGTCCGAGGCAAACGCCATGCTGGCCGGAACGCTGATCGCCGGCGGCGGGCTGTTGCTTTTGGCCCACTGCGTGGGGCTGTTGAATCTGAACGCGGCATTAACAGTAACGATGATGGGAGCTACGACACAATTTTGCGGAGCATGCATCGCACTGGTGCAGAAAGATATCAAACGCGCTGTGGCATGGCTGTTAATTGCTCAGACGGGCTTGAATTTCGTATTTTTCGGTTCCGGTAATGAGGCGGCAGGTTTGTTGGGGGGGCTGTTGACCGCTCTGATTTATTGCGGACTGTTTCTGGCTTCCGGAACTGTTTTACGCGCCAGCGACGGCCAGCGTGATATAACCCAACTCGGCGGTGTGTTCAGACGCCTGCCCATCACCGCCATTGTCAGCGGCGTTTTGGTGCTGGGGGCCGCGGGAGTGGGTTTATCGGGAATGACGGAAATCATGCGGCAGGGGCTGCTGCATGTTCATGCCTATGCCTGGGGCATTGGGGAGTTCGGCAAGTGTTTATATTGGATGCCATTGATCATGTGCTACGTTACGGCCCTGGCCCTGGCACGATGGTGGTATTTGATATTCGGCGGCAAAGCCCGGGGACAGCCCCTGGAAGAGGGCGAATTGGCGGTGCAGACGTTCCCCCTGCTGATCCTGCTGGTGGGGGTCATGATTGCCGCACAGCCGTTTGTGGATCTTTCCGGCTTATTTGCCCATGTGATAGGAATGCCGGGTATCCGGCAGGTGCGTCATATTCCGGCAGGTTTTGACGGAATGTTGTTGCGGCCCTTGGAATGGCTGGGGCCTGCGGCGTTGGCGGTGGCGGCATTGCTCTATGCCGGCGGAATGCAGAGGGCCGATGTGCTGCGGCGGCGCGCGGGGCTGAACCTGGTATACCGCTGGCTGGCGGCAGATATGTATTTTGCCGATCTGTTTGCGGTACTGGTGGGCTTGCCCGTGCATGTGATTGGAAAAGCGGCCGCTTTTCTGGACCGGTGGGTGGTGGAATGGCTGTTGGTGACTCTGGCGATTGTGATCCGGCTGGCCAGCATTCTTGTAGCGGCGGCGGAAACCGGATTAAATGTTTCTTTCTGGGAACGCCTGGACCGCCCGGCAGGTACCGCGGCCGGCCAGCTCAGGAGGCTCAAGCGTAACAGCCCGCTGGTGTATGTTCTGTTGGCGCTGGTTATGCTGGCTGTTATCGCGTTACTGGCGGTATGGGTAAGTAAATAACGCCATCCCCCGCGGATCGGGGATGCGGTTATTGACCGGCAAGTTTGAAAGGTTGACTTGAAACCATTTTTTTACAGTTCCATTCTGACCTGGCTGATGGTCCTGCCGTTAATCGGTGCGTTTGTACTGGGCATCTTGCCCATCGGCCGTCTGAGGTTGATTCGTTATAGTGCCGTGGCCGTCAGCGCGGGCAATATGCTGATTTCCCTGGCGGCGGCGCGGCTGTTTAACTGGTCGCCGCAGTTTGCGGGCCGAGCGCAGCTACAACAAAACGTGATGTGGTTTCGCGATTTGAATGTGCACTATCATGTGGGTGTCGATGGCCTGTCCATGGTGACAGTGTTGCTGATCTGCGGGATAAGCCTGATCGCGATCCTGGCCAGTTATGGCGTAAATGCCCAGGTGAAGGCTTACTATGTGGTCATGCTGCTGCTGGAAGGATGCGTGGTGGGGGCGGCAGCCAGCATGGACTTATTCTTGTTCTATCTGCTTACCACCGTGTCGCTGTTTCCCTGCTTCCTGCTTATTGGCGTTTGGGGCGGGGCACGGCGAAGGCCTGCGGCACTGAAAATGGCCTTGTTCTGGATCACCGGCTCGGCGGCCATGTTGGGCGCGTGTTTGTTAATAAGTCTTTCGACGCGCGGTGTGGGAGGCTTTGGACAGGGCACTCTGAGCTTTACCCGCATCGCCCAGGATCCGCAGCTAAGACTGGCTTTAGGGCCGGCCAATCCATGGACGACGGCGGCATTTTGGATGTTGATGCTGGCGCTGGGCATTCGGCTGGGAGCCGCGGGGGTACATTTCTGGCTGCCCGACTCGGTGGCTGAATCCGCCGCCCCATCAGCGATGATGATTATTTGCTCGCAATTTCTGCTCGCCGGTTATGCGTTGGATCGGTTTGTGGTAGCGTTGTTTCCGATGCAACTGGTGATCTGGCGCAACACACTGGCCATTCTGGGGGCGGCCGGCGTGATTTATGCGGCTCTTTGCGGCCTGGCGCAAAGTGATTTCCGCCGTGTCATTGCCTACTGGCTGATCGGGCAGGCCGGCTTTGTTCTTCTGGGAGTTGCCGCGGGAAATATAACGGGCTTCAACGGCGGCTTTTTATTGACGCTCGGCGCGTCGGTAACGACGATGGCGATGCTATGGACCAGTCATATTATTGAAGTGCGGGCCAGCCACCGTGACCTGCCCCGCCTGGGGGGCTTGGCTCAGGTAATACCCGATTTATTTATTTTTTCGATGATCGGCTTTATGTCGGCGCTGGCCTTGCCGGGCTTGGCGGTCTTTGGCGGCGACTTGCTGACCATACTGGGAATGTTTCGGGCCGCATCCGTTAGCGCAAAACAGCACGTGCTTATGGGGAATGCCCTGTTGCCAGCCGCGCTGGCCATGTGTATTGCCATGGTCCTTATGGCGGCGGTGCTGCTTTGGACCATAGAGCGGCTGTTTTTTGGCCCGGGGCGGCCGGAGCATCAGCATTTTCATGCCTTGTCACTGCGCGAACGACTGGTGTTTTTGCCTTTGATCATCGCATTGCTCGCCGGGGGAATTTTGCCTACGCTGCTGGTGTTGGATCCCGTGGCGCCGGTGCTGAAGACCCTGGTGCGGGCGCTAAGCGGCGTGCTACATTGACCGCCGTAGACGATAGGGAAACTGGGTGGTAGAAATGGTTTCATCTGAAATAATCGCACAGGAGAGCCAAGCCTGACGTACCACGTACTTGCAATCTTGGCGCCGCAGCTTGTGCTGTTGGTTACCGTTGTGGTTCTGGCACTTACGGCGCTGCTGCCGACAGACGCTTCGCGATCGGTGAGTGTCATGATTTGCTTTACGGGTATGGCTATTGCAACGCTGACGCAGTTGCGGTTTTATCCTCAGAGATTTGGCACCGTGCCCTCCACATTGACATCATACGGGCTGGTGGCAGATCCCATGGGATGGGTATTTTCCAGCGTCATTTTGTTGATCACGACAGCAGCTGTGATGACCAGGCGACTGCGAAGTTACAACGGACAGGGAGATTTGCGATTCTGCCTGTTGATTACCGTCAGCACCCTGGGTTGGAGTGCGATGCCGGCAATGCACAGTTTGCCGGTGATGGCCGCCTGCATGCTCCTGGCATCGCTTCCCTTGGCCATGCCCTTTACCTTTGGAACAGGCGATGATATGGCGTTTACCACGGTGGCACTGCTGGCGAGCTTGCTGGTAATGCTTTTAGCGCTGGCCGGCTTGGCAAGGGGATGTTTTGGCCTGCATATTAGCCCGTCGCTCATCTCCGCATCGGCAACCGCATCCGCGTGGGGCGGGGCGCTGATGATTTTATTTATTACACCCATGTTATTTTGGGCGGGTAGCCTTCCGCTGATATGGTGGTATGGTAGCGCCGCGGGTGATGCGCCCGCGTCCACCGTTTTGTTTTTGCTGGTGGTACCCGCCATTGGATCCTCGGCGGCCTATCTGCGAATTATGCATCGTTTAATTTCCGTTGCACCCGAGGCCGCCAATGTTGTCACGCTCACGGTCATTTGTCTGGGTGCTCTGGCCGTTATCGCGTATGGGGCTAAAGCTTTGGTGCAGTTTTTGGTTCCGGATATTTTCGGAAATATTGTCGGGATATTCATGGCCTGCACTTTTGTAACTCTGGCCGCCGGAATTTCGTTAAGACATGGGACTCTGGCCGATCTGGTGGGATGTCTGCTGTTATATGCCCTTACCGTGGGGATTGCGATCAGTTCATCCGTGGGGATTATCGGCCGGAAAACGCTGGGCTTAAAACAGCAATGGCCGTCATTTAGTCGCGTAAAACCTTTGCATGCTCTGCTTGTGCTCGTGGCGCTATTATCTCTTGGCGGCCTTCCGCCGACACTGGGAAGCATCGCCCGCGTTGACTTGTTTCTGGGCGTGAGCCACAGCACCGTCCTGGGGCTGACTGTGTTAGGGGTCAACACTTTGGGAATTTTACTGGGCAGCGGTGCGGTGATGCGCGTGGGAACTTATGCGCTTATGGGGATGCCGGAAATAGATCAGCCACAAGCCGTTACGGATAAACGTCGAAAGAAGCGGCGCATGACCGCCGGGCTGTTGCTGATGCTGACGGCTGCAGGTATCTTAAACGCCTTGGCGCTGCTGGCGTACAATCCGATTGCGCAACTAGCCACATCATTTGCTCCGGCATGGGTGGCACGGTGAGCACGCGGGGTGCGGTGACCGCGGGGGAACGCCTCTCCGGCCGCCCGCCAGCTTTGCTTTTACGTCAAGGCATCTTCCTTTTCCGTCAAACACTGAAACATCTCTGGGCATCGAGGTCGCTGTGCAGTAACATTTAAAGACATGCCGAACGGGTGTTTCTCGAAGCCGGTTAATGATCGACTTGTCGCACTTGTCCGGCGGTTAAGCGCAGGAAAAATGAACCTCCGCTTGTAACAAGAGTATGCATTGTAAATCAGAAGGACCGGATTATGAGCAACACTGGACACATCGGTATCAACGCCCCGAAAAACCGCCTGGTGGTACCAAACGCCAAAATCGGCATTCGTCCCGCCATTGATGCGCGGCGTGGAGGAGTGCGGGAATCCCTGGAAAAGCAGACCATGGACATGGCGCAAAGTGTGGCGGAATTATTAACCGCAAATCTGCGTCACGCGGATGGCACGAAAGTGCAATGCGTTCTGGCGGATACCACGATTGGCTCTCTGGCGGAAGCGGCACTGTGCGCGCGAAAATTTGCGGTGCAAGGGGTGGGGGCATCCATCACCGTCAGCCCCTGCTGGTGTTACGGTTCAGAAACCATGGATATGGATCCGCTGATCCCCAAAGCGGTGTGGGGATTTAACGGCACCGAGCGACCGGGCGCGGTATATCTGGCGGCGATCGGAGCGGCCCACAGTCAGAAGGGTTTGCCTGCGTTTAATATCTATGGTCAGGATGTGCAAAGTGCCAATCAGACAGCAATTCCGCAGGACGTTGAGCAAAAATTACTGCAATTCGCCCGGGCGGCCGTGGCGGTGGCGGATATGCGGGGCAGGTCGTATTGCTCGATTGGCTCGGTGTCGATGGGGATTGCCGGGTCTGCCGTGGATGCAAGTTTTTTTGAAGCGTATCTGGGCATGCGGGTCATGAATGTGGATATGACCGAACTGGCGCGAAGAATTGACCGCAATATTTTTGATCCGCAGGAATTCGCGCAGGCTTTGAAATGGACGAAAGCAAATTGCATTGAAGGATTGGATGCTAACAGCGCCGCGAGCCGCCGAAGTAAAGCGCAAAAAAATAAAGAATGGGAACATTGTGTAAAGATGGCGATCATCGTGCGCGACTTGATGGTCGGTAATCCGCAGTTGGCCAAACTCGGTTATGGAGAAGAAGCTCAGGGGTATAACGCGCTTGCCGCCGGTTTTCAGGGGCAACGACAATGGACCGATCATTACCCCAACGGCGATTATCTGGAAACAATTTTGAATTCCTCGTTTGACTGGAGCGGTATCCGGCAGCCGTACATTGTCGCAACCGAAAATGACGCTCTCAACGGGGCCACCATGCTTTTTGGCCATTTGCTTACCGGATCAGCTCAGGTATTCGCCGATGTGCGCACCTATTGGAGTCCGCAATCGGTATTTCTGGCTACGGGGCATGAACTTCAGGACGATGCGGCCGGTGGAATACTGCATTTGATTAACAGCGGATCCGCGGCACTGGATGCAACGGGGTGCCAAACGCAGAATTCGCATCCTGCCATCAAGCCTTGGTGGCAGATAAAGCCGCAGGAAGCGGCAGCTTGTATTCGCACGGCTCAATGGTGTCCGGCTATCTATGAATATTTCCGCGGGGGTGGTTTTTCCGTGCGCTATTGTACTCGCGGCGGAATGCCGGTGACGGCGGCTCGCTTGAATCTTATCAAGGGATTGGGGCCGGCGTTGCAGATTGCAGAAGGCGTGACCGTCGATTTGCCGTCCAACGTTCATGATATTCTAGATAAACGTACCAACCCGACGTGGCCCACGACGTGGTTTGCGCCGCGTTGCACGGGACAGGGAGCCTTTCGTGATGTGTACAGCGTGATGAACAACTGGGGCGCCAATCACTGCGCGTTAAGCTCCGGGCACATTGGCCATGAGCTTATTACATTGGCCGCAATGCTGCGTATTCCGGTCTACATGCACAATGTGCCCGATGATCGCATTTTCCGTCCCGCCGTCTGGACTGCCTTTGGCGCAGCCGAGCCGCAAGCCGCGGATTTTGCGGCGTGCCGCAATTTCGGCCCGCTGTATGGGAAATATTAAACCGCGCCTTCCCCGAGCACCGGATGACAATCCGGTGGTTGATCTGATGCCGTGAACCCACCACCGGGTTATCACCACGGTGCGCTGTGACGCGATGCGCCTTCCGCGTCATAGTTGCGCGGCTGGTTAGCGGGTACAATCGTCATCTTGGCGCGGCATCGGCTGCGGGCGATTGTATTTGCACGGCTGGAAGACAAAACTATGGCATCCAAGGAAGACGTACTTGAAGCACTGCGTTCGGTTCAAGATCCCGAATTGTTCAAGGATATTGTGACCCTTAACATGGTAAAGTCTGTTGAGGTGCACGGTGCAACGGCCAAAATTGATGTCGAACTTACCACACCGGCGTGCCCGCTCAAGGATCGAATTCGTGCGGACGTGACAGCGGCGGTAGCGCGGCTGCCGGGCATTACAAAAGTGGATATTACCCTTAGCAGTCGGGTGCGGTCGGGAAGCGATCCGCGGACGATTCTTCCGGGCGTAAAAAACATTATCGCGGTGGGGGCGGGTAAAGGGGGCGTAGGTAAAAGTACAATTTCAGTGGCCATCGCAGCGGGATTGGCTTTGCGCGGCGCAACCGTGGGGCTTATGGATGCCGATGTGTATGGCCCATCGATTCCGACCATGACGGGCCTGGAGGCCCAATCGCCGGCGGTGCAGGGTGACAAAATCATCCCGTTTGTCGTGGGGCCGCACGGGCAGAGCATTAAAGTCATGTCCATTGGTTTTATTGTTCCCCGTGAAAAGGCTCTCATCTGGCGCGGCCCGATGGTGCATGGCGTCATCAAGCAATTTCTTGAGCAGGTCCAATGGGGTGATCTGGATTATCTGGTGGTCGATTTGCCGCCGGGCACCGGAGATGTGTCTTTGACTCTGGCGCAATCCATTCCATTGACCGGGGCTGTGATCGTGGCGACGCCGCAGGAAGTAGCACTGATGGATGCGCGCCGGGCGGTGCGAATGTTCCAGCAGTTGGGCGTGTCGATTCTGGGGGTGGTGGAGAACATGAGCTATTTTGTTTGCGATCATGGAACACAATACGACCTTTTCGGACGCGGCGGCAGTGAGCGCATGGCCAAGGAAATGGGTTTGCCTTTCCTGGGCGAACTACCCATGGATATCCGCATTCCGCGGCACGGGGACAAGGGACAACTCTTCGCAGGTTTCAAAAATGGTTCTCCCTCCCAAAGTTTTCTTGACAGTATTGTCGAAAATCTCGCCGGGCAGATCAGCGTGCGCAATATGACCCGGCCGGCGGCAAAATCTTTGAAGCTCGAGGTTACCGAGTAATGGCGACACGCGCCGACGCACCACGTCATTGGCGGCGGGAGAGGGTTCGCATACAATTCATTGGTAACGGCCGATGGTGGCCGAGCAGGAGTTATTTGTGGTAGAAGAAAAATTTGATCTGGTAATTGTCGGTTCCGGTCCGGCGGGTTATGTCGCGGCGGTACGGGCGGGGCAGCTTGGGAAAAAAGTGGCATGTGTTGAGCGTGCGGAACTGGGCGGTATTTGTCTGAACTGGGGTTGCATTCCCACCAAAGCTTTGATTCAGGACGCCCATGTCATGCACCAGATGCATCGTGCGGCCAATGATTACGGCATTATGGTGAACACGGAAAAAATGCAATGGGATAAAATTGTGGCGCGCAGCCGGTCGGTGGCGGTGACCATGAGCAAGGGTATTGAATTTCTGTTCAAGAAAAATAAAGTCACCAAATTTTCCGGCACGGCCTTTATTCCCAAGCCCGGCATGGTGGAAGTACGCGACGAGAAGGGCACGGTGACCAGCACGTTGCAAGCCGATAAAATTCTGATCTGTACCGGGGCGCGCAGTCGAGATTTGCCGAATATTAAGCCCGATGGAAAAAGAATTGTCACCAGCCGGGAGGCGATGATACTGCCGAAAATTCCAGGAAAAATGCTCATTATCGGTGCCGGGGCGATCGGCGTTGAATTTGCATACGTGTACAACGCCTTCGGCACGCAGGTGACGCTGGTGGAAATGCTGCCCAATATCCTGCCTATCGAAGATTCTGATGTAAGCACACGCCTGGAAGCCATTTTCAAGAAGCGTGGCATTGATATTCGTACCAACAGCAAAACCGAAAAAGTTGAAGTAAAGCCCGATGGGGCAGCGGTAACATTGTCGCGCGATGGCAAGAGTGAAACCCTATCGGTTGACTTGGTGCTCCTGGCGGTGGGCGTGACGGGTAACGTGGAAAATCTTTTTGCCCCCAGCGCCACGCCCATGGTGGATCGCGGTGCCATT
>JAJZGH010000360.1 GCA_021798635.1 Planctomycetota bacterium
ATGCGATGACTCCGTTAGCCGGAATGCTTGTAGACCGGGCAATATGAATCGGCTTGGTGCCCGAGCTGTCCGATCGCACGGCGCTAGTGGCGCTATTAAAATCTCCATAGGAGTATATAACAGTCAGGGTGACCGGATGAGCCAAGCCAGCGTGGCCAACGCCGCTTGTCCGATGAAGCAACTTCGCAGCCATCGCCGAATTAAAGGACAGCGTTAAACTCTGGTGCGGTGTGATCATCGCACTTAAGGCGGCAGCGCAATCGCGGCGATGGCGCTGCGCGTGTTGAAACAGCAGCGCTGTGCAGGCCAGCGATACAATGATTCCCGCACTCCCGATGGAAAGCAGTTTCTTGCGGCCAATACGGTCCACCAGTAAAACACCGACAATGGTCATAAGAAAATTCAGGCTGGTGAAAATCAGATAACCCCAGTGGGCCTGCACGTCCGATAGCCCCGCCTGAATGAGAATCGTCGCATTGTAGGCGATGATAGAGTTTATACCCGTCGCCTGATTACAGGCCAGAATGATACATGCCAGAATAAATGGTAGCACATAGCGGCGATGCAAAAGAGATTCGCGCTTGGTGGAGGTGCGCTGGGCCTCCGCGGCCTGGGTGCTCTCGGCTTGGACCACGGCTTGCATTTCAGTCAATTCAATATCTGCCTGATCCGAATGCCGTGATTTCAGCAACGCCGCACGAGCGGCAGCATGATGACCCTTTTTGAACAGCCAGCGAGGCGACTCAGCCAAAAAAAAGCTGCCGGTAACAAACAGAATCCCCGGCAGCAATGTGGTCCAGAAAATACTTCGCCACGCCATATCCTTGAACGCAAATAATTCCGCCGGGTTATGCAGTTTGGCAACTTCGGCCACGCGTATGGAGAAATACATGGCGATCGCAGCGGAAACGGCGATTCCCAGCGTTAAGAGCCATTGGAAAATAGCGGTCCCGCGGCCACGGCTCTGCGGGGTCAGGCACTCCGCCAAGTAAAGCGGCACGACAACTCCGATGAAGCCGGCGCTGATTCCCTGCAAAAGCCGGCCCAGCAGCAGGGGGGTATAACCATGGGATAAGGCGATAATCGGAATGCTGGCCACAAACAGCACGCCGCTGATAATCATCAAGGGCTTGCGGCCCAGCATGTCCGCCAGCAGGCCCGCAAAGAGTGTCGCTATAACGCTGCCCAGCAGAACGGCGGCGACAATAATGGATATTTCGCCGGCATTCAGGCCTGATGTCGCTTCCAGATACGGCAACGCTCCGGCAATAATGCCGACATCCACACCATAGAGCAATCCTCCAAGACCCGCCACCAGCAACAACATAAGATTGTAGCGGCGCAGAGCGGCGAGGCTTTTTTGCATCGGATGTACGTCCATCGCTGAATTCCTGTCTGTCACCATACTGCCATGGCGGCGCTGAATTGTCACGTCGCAGGCGGTTGAATGATCGGCAGTTCCGTTGCCGGTAGTCCTAAAGTTGTCTGGAAAAATGAAGCATTGCCGCTTAAGTTGGGAAATTCCGATAGGTAAACATTTCGCCACTGCCGCAGGAATGTGCCGACTCGGGCTTTTTCCACCAATGCCCAGACCGCCCCGCCAAAACCCGCACCGAATGCGGAAGCCGCTACCGCACCCAGCCCGCGGGCCGTGGCGGCCAGGCGTTGCGTCTGCGGAACCTGATTATGCAGACAGGTTTCCGCAAGTCTCTGAGATTCGTCCACAATATTTCCAAGTTCCATCCAATTTCCGCATTGCATCGCTGCCATCGCCGCGGGAATAAGTTGATGACTTTCGTGATCATATTGTTCCAGACGTGAAAGCAGTGATTGGGCGGAAAATTCTTTGGACTTGCTCTCCCGCAACGCCTGCCGAGCCGCCTGTGCACTCTCCGGTCCACTGCGGAATATGGCCTCCATGCACTCTCCCGGTCGCTGCGTGAAATCCTGCCAAAGTTGCACAATTGTTGCAGCGCGTTTGCTCACCCGGTTATACGCCGCCCCGGCGTTGCCGGTTTTGTGCGCGGAAACGCCGCTGACGGCAATGACGAAGGTTAAGTCATCGGGCAAAGTTGCGGATCCAATTGATCGTGATTCATAAAAATCAAACGCCGTTAATTGTCCGGGAGTTGAACATAATATTGCGGTATGGTCCTGACTTCCGCCGTGTGTGCCCACGCCCGTGTCCGCACCATGCTCGCGCCAGGCCCGCCCGCTTTCAATGCACCCCAGAAAATCTCCCAGCACCACCCGGTTCTGCGGAAGCACAATATTCTCCGTGGCCAATAGATCCGCATTACTGTGGGCCAACGCCAGATAAAAACCCACGATTAGGCAACTGGAACTGCTCAATCCGGCGGCGGGCGGCAAATCGCTGATAAAAGCGATATCCGCACCTCGCATAGGTGCCGCCAACATGCCGGCAAGTCGCCGCGCTACAGTAGCTGGATACACCGACCAATCGTGCGCTTTTGCGCCTGCGGATGTTGAGACATCCAATTCTGTAACGCTTCCGTTCTGCGCATCAAACATTCGTAAACGTGCGTCGGATCTCGCCGAAACACAAAAGCAAATGCCCCGATTAATAGCTCCAAGGATGCTTCGGCCCCGGCAGTAGTCCGTGTGCTTGCCCAGAAATTCCAGACGGCCGGGAACAAACCAACGATGAATCGACTGCGACTGCGGCTTCAACTGCGATGTAAGCCCCAACTGCGCTGCACCAAATAACCGTCGCTTTGCCGCATTGACATTCATCCATTCATTTTCCGGCATCGGCAAAGAATGTCTTGCTGCATCGACTGAAGGTGTGATCTGGGCTGGACTCATAGCCGCACCGCCAGACCGGCAACCCGTGCCGCCACCGCTTGAATATCGGATCGCTGTGATAAATCCAGCACCGCCTGATCGCATGGCACAACCGTGTATTGTACACCATACTCCCGCATGGAGACCATGACGGCATCCGGGAGTTCTAATTCTCCGCGCGCTGATACCTGCGTGGCTTCGCACGCTGCAAAAATGCGATGATCAAACCGCCAGCAATTCATGCTCAAGAGTACCGGTTCAGACAACGTGGCAATAATCTGGGATGTCGGCTTTTCAATTATCGCTTCCAGATGGCCGTGTCTGTCGCATTGAACAATCGCGAAATGACACAGCCGGTCCGCGGTAATATTAGAGCCAAGCAGCATCCCGTCGCGTTGAAACCCCACCGTGCCGGGGGATGGAAGTTCACACAAGCCGTGTACTGCCGCCAAGGGATAATAATTATCCGAATTCAGAACAAGAAAGGGATCTTCGCCGGCAAATTCCCGGGCCGCCAATAAGGCGTCAGCGGTGCCGCGTGGCGTTTCCTGTATCGCAAATGACATTCGCAGACGGGTGGAAAAATCCGGACGACCATAATAGCTGCGAATCTCGTGGTGGGGCGGGCCGATGACCAGACATACCTCACGAATGCCGGCGTCCGCCAGAGGCGTTAGTACGTAATCCAGAAAAGGCCGGTCAAATGGGATCATGGCTTTAAGTCCCGAATTTGCCGCCGCATCCTGTTGTGTTGCCAGTGAAACCTGCGTGTCGGTTTTTCGCATGCGCGTACCCATTCCCGCCGCCAGAATGACGGCTTTGCGCGCGGGGTACGCAGAATTATTCGAAGAGGAATGCATCATTGGGCCGCCGCACTCCATTTCACAAATCCTTCTATCGCTTCA
>JAJZGH010000361.1 GCA_021798635.1 Planctomycetota bacterium
CAGCGGATTTGATGTTTTCACCGGTTTAATTTTTCCCTGGAGGTACCACCACGTGGTCGATAAATTGACATATTTCTTTGGTAACGGCAAAGCGGAAGGTAGCGCTAAGGATAAAGTTCTGCTGGGCGGCAAAGGAGCTAATCTCGCGGAAATGACCAACATCGGCCTGCCTGTGCCTCCGGGCTTTACCATCAGCACGGAATGCTGTGCGGCCTATTATAAAAACGGTGAAAAATTCCCCGCCGGCCTCGAACAGCAGATTGATGAAAGTATCAAGCTCCTGGAAGAGGCCCTGGGCAAAAAACTCGGCGATCCGGTGAATCCGTTATTGGTTTCCTGCCGCAGCGGTGCCGCCGTGTCCATGCCCGGCATGATGGATACCGTGCTGAATATCGGTCTGACTGAAAAAATGATCGATCCATTTTCCAAATCCTGCGGCAATCCGCGCTTCGCCTGGGATGCCTGGCGACGCCTGATTAACATGTTCGGTGACACCGTCATGGGCGTGGATCATCATCACTTTGAACACGAGTTGGCGGCGGTTAAAAAACAGCGCAAAGTGAAGCTGGATACTGATCTGGATGTTGCGGGGCTTAAGGAAGTCTGCCAGCGGTACCTGAAAGTTTACGAAAAACACACCAAAGAAAAATTCCCCACCAGCCCGCGTGAGCAGATTGTAAAATCGGTCAAGGCGGTATTTCAATCCTGGATGAGCCCGCGGGCCATCAAATATCGACAGATCAATGAAATCTCCGGTCTTAATGGCACGGCTGTCAATGTGCAGGCGATGGTGTTTGGCAATATGGGTGAAGATTGCGCCACCGGCGTATGCTTTACCCGTGATCCATCCACCGGCGAAAATGTGTTCTACGGCGAATTTCTCATCAACGCGCAAGGCGAAGATGTGGTCGCCGGTATTCGCACGCCGCAGCCGATTGTCCGCATGGGCGATACCCTGCCGGATGCGTATGCGGAATTGCTGCGGGTGAAGGACATTCTTGAAAAGCACTTCAAGGATGTGCAGGATATGGAATTCACCGTTGAACATAATCATTTTTATATGCTGCAAACGCGTAACGGAAAGCGCACCGCACATGCCGCCGTTCGGGTAGCGGTGGAAATGGCCGCCGAAGGCCTGATTGATCAGAACACCGCGGTGCTGCGGGTTGATCCGGCAAGTCTGGATCAATTGCTGCACCCCTCGTTTGATCCTAAGGCCCCGCGTGATCAGATTGCCAAGGGCTTGCCGGCCTCTCCAGGGGCGGCGGTTGGCAAATTGGCCTTCACCGCCGAGGAAGCGGAAAAGCGTTTTGCTGATGGTGAAAAAGTGATTTTGGTGCGAAAGGAAACCTCCCCTGAAGATATTGGCGGTATGCAGACGGCGGTGGGCATTCTCACCAGCACCGGTGGCATGACCAGTCACGCTGCCGTTGTGGCGCGGGGCATGGGCAAGCCGTGCGTCGCGGGCTGCGCTGAACTGGATATTGACGCCAAGGCCGGAACCGTGGTGATTAGAGGTGCCACCGGCAAGATACGCAAGTTTGGCCGCAAGGATACGATTTCCATCGATGGCTCCACCGGCATGGTCTTCTCCGGTGCTGTTCCAACCGTTAAACCGAAGGTTTCCGGGGATTTCGCCAAGCTCATGGGCTGGGCGGATTCCGTTCGCAATCTGCAGGTTCGCACCAATGCCGACACGCCCAATGATGCAAAGGTGGCCCGTGAATTTGGTGCTCAGGGCATCGGCCTGTGCCGCACCGAACACATGTTCTTTGAAGGGGATCGCATCGTTGCCGTGCGGGAAATGATTCTCGCGGACAATGAAAAAGATCGCCGTGCCGCATTGAAAAAACTTTTGCCGTACCAGAAGAAAGATTTTATCGGCATTTTCAAAGCCATGGACGGGCTGCCGGTCACCATCCGGCTGCTGGACCCACCGCTGCATGAGTTCCTCCCGCATGAGGAAAAAAATCAGCGCGAAATGGCCAAGCAAATGAAAGTGCCGCTGGACCGTATCAAGCGGCGGGTGACAGAACTTCATGAATCCAACCCCATGCTTGGCTTCCGCGGATGCCGCCTTGCGGTGGTATTCCCGGAAATTCAGGAAATGCAGGTTCGGGCGATTTTCATGGCCGCCGTTGAAGCCGCCAAGAAGGGTGTCGCGGTGTATCCGGAAATCATGATTCCGATTGTTAACACTGTAAAAGAACTTGAATTTCTGCTGCCGCGGGTGCGGGCTGTGGCGGATGAAGTGTTTGCCAAGGCCGGCGGAAAAGTGGAATACAAGGTTGGCACCATGATTGAATTGCCCCGCGCCGCCATTACCGCCGATCAGATTGCCAAAGAAGCGGAATTCTTCAGCTTTGGCACCAATGATCTCACGCAGATGACCTTTGGTTTCTCGCGGGATGATGTGGCATCTTTCGTGCCCAAGTATGTTGAACTGGAAATCCTCCCCAAGGATCCGTTCAATTCACTGGACCAGGAAGGCGTCGGCGAGTTAATTAAAATTGCCATCGAAAAAGGCCGCGGCACCCGCAAGGACCTGAAGGTTGGCATTTGCGGTGAACACGGCGGCGATCCGGCATCGGTGGAATTCTGCCACCGCGTCGGTTTGAATTATGTCAGTTGCTCACCTTATCGCGTGCCAATCGCCCGTTTAGCGGCCGCCCAAGCGGTGGTAAAAGCCACCACCGGCAGCAGCTATTCGACCAAGTAAGCGGTCGCCTGCGACCGATCAAACAGAACTCCAAAGGCCCGGCCGGTAAAACCAGCCGGGCCTATTTTTGTTGACTTTAACGGCATGCTTAGCTAATCTATGTTAGCTATGCGGCGGGGCCTTGGCTGCCATCGCGTTCGTTTTCGGAGTTGTATATGCAATTTGTGACCGTTCATGAAGCGAAAACACATCTGTCCGAAATTATTGCGCGCGTGGAACGCGGAGAGGAGATCACCATTAAACGCGGACGTGATCCGGTGGTGCGGTTAATAGCAATCAAAGACCGCGGACGCCGACGTCCCGGGGCATTGAAGGGACAGATTGTCATCAAGCCCGGTGCGTTCGATCCGTTGACGCCCGAACAACAGGCACTCTGGGAGAAGAAGGATTGAAGGCTCTACTGGATACGCACTGTTTGATATGGTGGCTGACTGACCATCCGTCACTATCGCAACGGGCGAGCCATACAATAAGTTTGACGAGCAACCGATTGTACGTAAGTGCGGCCTCGGCATGGGAAATTGCAATCAAAGTGCGTGCCGGAAAATTGAACGTTCCTGAGTATCTTTTGACGGATTTCAGCGGCACCTTGGAACAAGAGGGCTTTGATTCTTTGTCTATGACGATCAGTCACGCGGTTCACGCAGGTGAACTGCCTGGAGAACATCAGGACCCGTTCGACCGCATGCTCATCGCCCAGGCGCATATCGAATCCATGGCCGTTATTGGAAAGGACAAAATCTTTGATCACTACGGTATTGACCGGATATGGTAGAAGATGTTTGGATGGTTCTTGCAATCACTTTCCCGTAAAATGAGAACTTTGATATGGAGGTTGTACGATGGTTCGCGCGGCAGTAAAAAAAAATGGACATCGCCCCCAGAAATCGCGACGGCTGAAAGTGGCCACAGAATTGGCGCATCGGCATTTTGATCTCGATCAAGGCGTTGAGCAGATATTTCTGCTGAAAAAAACGGGAACTGAGTCAA
>JAJZGH010000362.1 GCA_021798635.1 Planctomycetota bacterium
CCCTCCCTGCGCTGCGCAGACGCCCCCACGCGATCCCCCGAAGGAAGCTAAACTTGGATGCGAACAGTGAACAGGAATGTGACAACTTTAGATCAGGACTTGACACGGACCTTTTTCCGCAGCAGAAGTTCGCGGGCGATCAGGCCCGATTCGATGGTTTTCCCCAAGCCGACATCGTCTGCGATAAACAGGTTGACGCGCGGCAATAGCAGGGCCTTTCGCAGAGGCTCAAGCTGATACGGTTCGATACTGATTCCGGCGCGGAAAGGCGACTGGAATAAGCGGGGGTCGGTGGCGGTAACGCAATTCCAGCGCAGGGTGTAAAGGTACGCGGAGAAAATATCGGGTTGATCAAATCCGCGTTCACCGAGCTTATCCCAGTGCTCAGAGCGGATGATTTTCCCGTCGAGTTCGTGTTGCCAGAGGACTTCGAGGCTTTGGCCCTGGGCGTCATCGTCCACGCATGAAAGTTTGCAGAGTGTTGCACGCCCGGGAGCGGCTTCCGGGCGGATATTCTCTACGAGGTACGTGCGTTGGCGGACTGAGATAATATCGCCAATTTCCGGAATACGTATTGAATCAGACACAGGGATTCCCTATGAGCCAAATTGTGCACCAGCCGTTGACTGGCGGTTTTGAATACCTTGGTCATAAGACCGAATAATCGGATTTTAATGCGAGTTGCGGCCTTGGGCAAGCGGGCGGAATGAGCTTGGGCGACACGGCGCTGCGAACCTTGGCGTGGAGCTTTTTTGCATGTTGGAAGGCGGCGGAATAACGGGTGCCTCCAAGACGGGATTCAAGAAACTCGTCGAGCAGTCCGCTGCGTTGGGCTTGCCGGTATTGGCGAACTTCGAAATTAAAACTCCATAAATTATGGCAGGCGCGGTTGTGAACATGCTGATTGCCTTCAAGATCAATCAGGCCATTGACATAATCCCGGCGGGCGGCGGCCTGTGTGAGGTCGATGGTGCGGCCGGAAATCCAGTCTTTGGCGGTAAAGCCCTCCTGCTGGGCGAGGACGGCGAGGCGCTGGCGGAACTGGCCCATAGCGCGGCGGAAATGTTCTTCGCCCTTATATTCACGTTTGGCCATGCGCATGACGTAGTGACCGGGAAGCTGGGCTAGTTTGAAGCCCGCGCTGACCATCCAGGTTTGAGAATCCACTGAATCGGCCCCGCTATAGAAAGCCAGATGCATCAGCAAGGCCGAGCCCATCGAGAAACAATGGATTTGGGAGTGGGGCAACGCCTGGCGCACGGCGTGGATGACGTCAACAGCGAGTTTGGCGTCACCGCGTTGGGCAAGCGGAGCGAGGCTTCCGATACCGACGTGATTGAGAAGTGGCGTGTGATATCGGTCAGCAATAGCGCGCAGTTGGCTAATACATTTGCGGAGCTGCGCAGGTGTATGACCGTGAATAACGGGCATCAAAGCCATTGTCCGCGGGAGCTGGGCGATTTGCCGCGCCATGATCTCGGTGTTTCGGATAGTGGTGGCGATGCGTTTGGCTTTGTCTTCGGCCTCGGGGGGGAATGGATGATCCAGAGCCACACCGACATCCGACTTTGAGCGAAGTTCAATGTCGAGAACCTCCGAGGGGGTGATGGAGAGTTTTGCTTTTTTCATGAAGTAATAGGCCCCGGAGTCGATGATGATGGGGCGTTGGGGAAAGTTCAGATCGTCTGCGGCATTCCATCCGTCAGCCAGATGCTGTTGGTATTTCCGGCGGGTGAAGTCGTAGGCGTTAATGAGCAGGGCTTCGGTTCGGGTCATTGACCAGGGAAATTTGCGAAGCCCCGATGTGGGAAAATCTCCGAGGCGATAGCTGGCGAATAGTGCTGGAACCGCAAGTTTATGGCTTCCCAGAGATATTGTCCTTTCGGGATCATACATGGTGCGGCTACCCCTCTTGGTTCGGTTTCGTAGATCGTTAATGTAATGTAATAGCGGCTAGTTGTCATTGATGAGCCAAGATTTAAGTGCTGCCGCACGTTTGCCGATAGGGCCTTGCTCCCAGACGGCATTTTGCAGTTCGGGAATATCCCGGATGATCGACGCGTACGATTTTCCCAGATTAATCAGAATTCTGCCGGGCTTGCTTTTTTTTACGGCCAACGCCACGCCCCGGCGGATTTGGGGACTAAGCGTGGCAGCTTGCCGGGAGTTCATTTTGGTATCGTAGTTGGCAATACAGGTCTCGGGAGTGATCAGGCCATATTTTGCGGAGATTATGAGGACCACCAGCGGGGATCGATGGTCCGTATCACGCAGAGCCTTACGTAGTACCTTGAAGAATACCCCGTCGTATCTGTCGATGGCGGGCATCTTGGAGGGCGGGCCGCTGCGTTTGGCTGCGGAGCAGGAAATGATCAGTAGTTTTTTTGATTTATGCCGCGTTCTGGTGGTGTCGGTTTTCATGGACTGCTCCACGTACCGCCTCGCTGAAAAGCGGGACGGGCGATTAAATCTTTTTTCTCCTGCTGGAGACGAGGGGAATCAAGCTCCCATTTGCGCATTGCGAACGCGTTGCTCTGCCGTTGAACGACGTTCGATGATATGGGGCGAGATTAACGGATGCGGGGTGTCTAATCAACTGCGTGGCCGCTGGAGTGGAGGCGCGGGCGGGCTGAATTAGCCGCGACGGGGTGAAACGTGTCGTGGCATCGGACTGTGTTTTCGCGTTGAACTCAACGCTGCCGCATTGAGCTACGTGGGTGCGGGCGTTATGTGGGGTGGCGGTTTAAATGGGTGGGAGTCCGTGCAGCAGGCGGTCGTTTATTATGTCGAGGGTGTCGTACTCGAATTTGCCGGGGGATGAGCGCCAGAGCCAGTGGCCGTTGGTTTGGCGTTTGGATTGGATTTTAAGTTGGTGTTTGGCGCGGCGGAGTGTGCGGTAGGAGAATCCGGCGGCGGTGGCGGATTTGAGGATGTCGGTTTGGTGGAGGGGGCCGCGGGCGAGTAATTCGCAGAGCCATTGGGCGCATTGGTCGAGCTTGAGCGGGTCGGGTCCGGTTGGGCGGGGTGGCGGGGCCAGAATGGCGTCGATGTTTTCATTTTCCGGTAGGTCATCTGCCCAGACAATGGCATTGTTTTCGATGTGAAATGGCAATGCCGGGGCCAGGGCGCTAAGGCTGTTTTTGAGTTGGATGAATACTCGACTGCGAGGTTGCGTGTTTTCTTCGCGGTGGTCGGGTGATGCGGCGAAGATAATTGAAGCGAAATGGGCCAGGGTATTTATTCGCGGAATGCGGCGGAGGGGGTCGCTGCGGCCAGGGTGCATGGGCATCAGGGCCAGAATGGTGACGGAGCGGCTGTAGAGATGTTGGTAAAGTTCGTAGAGTTTTCTGATTGTGGTGTAGGGTTCATGGTCGTTGCTGATGAGAAAGGCGAGGGGGTCGATGATGACGAGTTTAAGATCTTTGATGCGGTCGGTGCAGGATTTGAGATTCTCCATGGCCAGGTCGGTGGTGGTAATGACTTTATCGACGTTGGCACGGGCGGCTTCGAGGCGCGTGCGTATGTTATCAATGAGATCCTCTTGAGGGGTAATAAGCAGGACCGAGCCGACGGAAGGGCGTTGGGCTGCTTCCAGACTGGCCGCATTGGCGGCAGCCAATGGACATGATGTGACGATAGGTGATTTGATGGGTTTGGGAGACTTTTTGCCGGGGAGCCTAGCGGTTTTGTGGGCCGGGACGGGAT
>JAJZGH010000363.1 GCA_021798635.1 Planctomycetota bacterium
ATTACGATCAACCTCGGCCTGCGTCTCTGCGGGATTATGTGGCTTGTTCATGGCCTTTACCTGAAAATAAATCCATGGTCATGGCACGACCATAACACTGCGGGGCCTGCCGAAAGTGTCGGCAAACAAGAGCAGGTCCCGAGCCGTGGGATTCCACGCCAATTGGCGCTGCCGCCCTGAGGGCGACCCACGGGACTTCTCGCGCACACCTGCCGTATTTATGTTATACCATTAGGCACGGCAGGTAAAGCTTTTGCCGACAGTTTTTCCTCAATATTCGTTTGTGCGTAACAGGTGGTGTTCCATGGCCGACGAAAAGCCCTTTCCTGAGATGTTATCCGCCCTGGAACCTCTTTTTGAGCCATGGGAGGAACCACGTTTCCATCGTGTGCGGAACACGGAAGACGGGAAACCGGCTTTGGTCGTTCCGCACCGGCGGCCCTCACCGATTGCGATTGTCCAGAATCTCCGGGCCGAGATCAGGCAATGGCGGGAGAGCTTTTATATTGGGGCAAGTGAAACAACCTTTCGTTTGCTTAAGCACTGGTTTGAGCGCCCGCACCGCATGCAGACCGCAGCCGGTGATGAATATGAATTTCGTTATTATTTTTGCCAACGCGAGGCGATTGAAACGCTGATTTATCTTAAGGAGGTCCGGGGGATCAACTGCCTGGCGCAGTTGGTGGCCGAGTTCGGCGGAGCGGATCGTGAAATTGCGGCGTTGGGCATCACCGACGCGGAAAATGCCTGGGCGCGTTACGCGTTCAAACTGGCCACCGGGGCAGGCAAGACCAAATGTATGAGCTTGGCGATGGTATGGAGTTATTTCCACGGCCTGCGCGAGTCAAATTCTCAGATGGCCCGGCACTTTGTGGTCATCGCACCGAACCTGACGGTTTATGAAAGGCTCAAGGATGATTTTGGCGGGGGAAAAATCTTTGATGGCGATCCGCTGATTCCTGCGCAGTGGCGCGGGGACTGGAACTTAAGCGTCGTGCTGCAGGATGAGGCGGGCGGAGCGGCCACGGGCGGCGCACTATATCTGACAAATATTCACCGGCTCTACGACCCTTCCGATAAACGCCATGGAAACGGTGGAGCTTACAGCTTTATGGGGCCGGAGGTTTCCAAAAGCAAAGCCCTTGACACCGGAGCGCTGTTGCGGGATCGCATAACTTCCCACAAGCGACTGATGATATTTAATGATGAGGCGCACCACGTCTGGGATCCTGATTCGGCATGGAGTGATGCTATTAAGTTTATCCACCAAACCACGCAGGCGCGCATGGGCGACGGACTGGTAGCGCAATTGGATTTCTCCGCTACGCCCAAAGACGACCGGGGCCAGTTGTTCAAACACATCGTCTGCGATACACCGCTGGGTGAAGCGGTGGATGGCGGCATTGTTAAGACCCCCATTATCGGAAGCGCCGGGGATTCCCTGCATGAAGAGCCGAGCGATAACGCGGCCATCCGATTTGATCGACACCTGCGGCTGGGCTATGAGCGCTGGAATCGCAGCCGTGTGGAATGGGAAAAGAGCGGCAAGAAGGCGTTGATGTTTGTGATGAGCGAAGACACTGTCGCCGCCGATGAAATTGCCCAACGCCTCAATACCGATGAGGCATTTAAGCATCTCAACGGAAAGACGATCAACCTGCACACCAATCTGAAGGGGCGGGTCAAGACAGTCGGAAAAGGGGCTAATGCCCGCAAGGAATTTATCGAAAGTGACCGTGAGATCACGGACGATGATCTGAAGGCGCTACGCGATCTTAGCCGCAAGCTGGACGATAATTCCACTACCTACCGGTGCATTGTATCCGTGCTGATGTTGCGTGAGGGCTGGGATGTGCGGAATGTCACGACCATCGTGCCGTTGCGACCGTACACATCCAAGGCCGCCATTCTGCCGGAGCAGACGCTGGGTCGCGGGCTTCGGCGTATGACCTCGCCGGGCGGGCAGGGTGCAGCCGAGCTGGTTTCGATTGTGGAGCATCCCATGTTCGCGGCGCTGTACAAGGAACAGCTGGCGCAAGAAGGGCTGGCCATTGACTCCGTGGACGTTAACCGCATACCAGCCACTACCATCTCAATATATCCGGATGAAGCACGCAAGGACCTTAAGGCACTGGATATTATGCTGCCAGGCCTTTCGCAGGCGCACCGGATCACCCCCACGCTGGCCGGGCTGACAATCGATGATGTCAGGAAGGCGTTCTCCAGATATAAGCCTCTGCCGCTTGGAAGCCTCGTGAAATCTGAAATTGACTACCAGGGCAAACATCTATTTACCGGGGAAGTTGTGGAGCGGATGCAGATTCATCTGCCCCTGCTGCGTACCGGGTTCGGGGCGGTAAGCTACTATGTGCAGCAAATTGAGCAGTTGTGCAAGCTGCGAAATTTACATCCGGTGCTTGGCTCCCTGCTTCAGACGTTTCTTGAAGAGATTCTGTTTGGCGAGAAAACCAGCCTTTCTGATCAACGTCTTATTGTCCGTCTAAGTGATTTGGATGTTTCCGAGCATATTCGCGCAGTGTTTGTTCCGCTGGTTCGGTCTCGCACAACCACCGTTGAAAAACGAGCTGATGTCGGTTCGCCGACAAAGCTCTCTGGTTGGAAGCCATATCAGGTTACACACAGCGAGACGCACCCGGCCCTTGAAGCAAAAAACACGCTCTTTAATCTTGTGCCATGCAACCGCGCGCTGGAACAGGTCGTCACGAAATTTATTGATCAGGCCGGCGACACGGCAGCGTTTGCCAAAAACGCCGGCCCACAGTGCCTGCGGATTGACTATCTTGGCAGTGCGGGAAATCTGGCATTCTACACGCCAGATTTTATAGTCCGTACCAAATCGGGGAAACATTATGTTGTAGAGACTAAGGGCCGGGAGGACCGCGATGTACCCAAAAAGGCGATGGCCGCGGTGTCATGGTGCCAATCCGCCGGTACGAAGGCTTGCGCGTGGGAATATCTGTACATTCCGCAGGGTGTTTTTGAACGCATGAAAGGCTCTACTGTTGCGGAGTTGTCCAATGCCTGCCAGCCCGCCTTGCGGAATCTGCTGGAAAGCGACGAAAGCACTGCATCCCCGAGCCTTTTCGCTGTGGGCCTTGCTGATGCGGACGAGAAAAAGTCGGAATCACCGCTGGTTGCCGCGGAGGTTCTTAACGGTTTGCCGCCGCGCTACCGGCAGGCGGCCGAACAAGCGACGACGCTTTTCCGCTTTATGGAAGCGAAGCCGGGAAGCAATTACGCGGCAGCGTTTACCGGGCTTCTGGGACCGCTGGATGATGCCGCAAGGGAATTGATGCTTCGGCGGCTGGCACCCGCGATGCCCGCCGATGCCGCAGAACAGCAATCGTGGTTCGCGGCCTATCTCCCCTTTGGGACTGCGGCTGGCGTGCAAAAGCGTTACGACCAGACGGCGTTGAATCTTAAAAAGACATTGGTGTTCAAAAGCGGAACTATGCCGATTGGCTTGTTGCGGACGTGCCTTGATATGGCCCTTCATGACCGCGTGAAGCCCGGTAAGGTTTTTGAAGCCATCGCCAAGGGCTTCAAAACTAGCGGAGCCAAGCGCCTGCTGGAGCGAATCCAGCAGGTTTATGATTTTCGCAATAGCTATGTGGCTCATCAGCAGCAAGAGCTTAAAGATGCGGGCCTGGCGAGA
>JAJZGH010000364.1 GCA_021798635.1 Planctomycetota bacterium
GAACAGTATTTCGCCCGCCCGGTACCGCCGCCGATTCCTGATGAAGTAAACGCCTGCCCGCCGCGCTTTGCGAATCCAATTACACGCGCACCGGCACTTCTTTCTGAACTTTGCAGTGGGTACTGCGTTTCGCCGCTGGTGGCCGCTTCACTGCGCCAGCGCGTTTTGCAGGTCGCTGAGGGTGACAAAGCGGAATTGGCCTGCGGATTCCTGGACGAGTTGCTGCAATTCTTTGCGTTCCCCATTGATGGAAATAACATCGATGTGCTGGTGTGGCGTGCGTAGTTTGGCAATCTGCGCGGGCAGATCGGACTGGGATAAAAAGACCTTGGCGGTTACAAAGATACGTGCCGGCCTAACGCCACGATAAGAACGACGATGACCGCTATAACAAAGAGAAAAATAAAGGCCCCCAAGGCCCACAGAAGCAGCGTATTTTTCTCGGCGGGAGGAATCGGTTCAGTTGGCTTTTTTTTGGTAACCGGACGAATCGGCGGTACTTTGCGTGTGATCATCGGGGATTGTGGTACGCCGGATAAGGTGTCCGGAACGGCAGGTTTGGGAGTTGGGCGTCCTGTTTTTTTCCCCGGCGGTAAGTCGGAATGCATGGAAGAGCTGGTAAAGCCTCCGCTTCCGGATGATGGCGGAGCCGCGGGTCTTTGTGAGGATTGATCACGAAATCCGCTGGCGGATAAACCAGGGTCTTCATTGGGATCGCGCGGGCGGCTGCCGGGGGCGCTGGTGCCGGGGTCCGCGGGGCGTGTTCGTCCGGTGTTGGTGGAATTGACGGTGGCAGGCACCTTTAACAGAGATCCGCATTTGCTGCACCGACATACGCCGCCACGGAATCCTTCATCGAGTTCCAGACGACTGTGGCAGTGATAGCATTGAACAACAATGGCCATAATGGATCAACCCATTTCCGCAAATGTTCCCGGCCGGCGGTTATGCACCTCCGGAAACTCCACTTATTTTATCATGGTTCGACTTCAAAGCGAGAAAAATCCGGATTTATCATCCGGTGCAGGGATCTGATGGCGTGGGGAGAAAGTGTAATATCCGCATCAGGAATATTACCGCCGGCCAGAATCAGACGGGATCGGCCCGATTGCAATATCCATTCATCAAGTCCCAGGGGACCGGGCAAATAATTGACCACCCGATAGCGGCCGACGGTCGGCTCAACGGGCGTAACAAGGTGAAACGAATAATCGGCAATAAAATGGCGGCGAATCATGACATCAATGCGCGATGCGTGAAGAATAAGATGAGCGTCCATGGGGCCAAGAATGACTTTTACTCCCGCGCCGGCCAACATGGATCGGGCCTGCAAGCCAGGATTCAGCCGCAAGATCATGGCAGGAGTAATGCGATATAGCCGCGCCAGATAATCCAGAGAATTCCCGCCCCGCACGGTAATAAGTTTCACTAATGTATCGCCGGGGATAATCGCGGAACCTAATATACTGTGACGATTAATCTCCATGAGCATGGATCGAATGGCAACCGCCTGCTTTTCGCCAAAGCCGGAAATATGCCGCAAGGCTGTTTGCAGCGTTCGCCGAGCTTTCAGCAACCGCCTTTGGCGAAGCTCCAAACGAGCTTGGCTGACTTGCCGGCGCGTACGGACCAATAGCCCAGGCGACAGAACGTGAAGAACTTCCGGCCCAGCAGCGGGGGCGAGATCAGATGTGAAGCTTTGAGCCAGCGGCCCGGCGTCCGCATTATCCGGCGACGAGAAGGGCGTAGCAGGATCTTGATTCGTCGTCGGTTGTTTGGCCAGCGGCGCTGTTATGGCATGGTGCGGCTGCAACGCCTTGAGGACCTGCTTGCGTACTTTAATCGCTTGCCATGCTCCCCATATCATCAGAATGCTGACGATAATCCAGAGCAGAGCATCCCGTGATTTTGGCGCTGAACCGGATTTAAAGCGAATAGCCATGCCGCTCACTGTACACGCACTATGCACCTTTGATCCACTGATGCCAGCGGAAATCCAACACAAAACCGGGCAAATCCGTTAAACTATCTTTCCCTGTGAAGAACCGTCACAGTAACCCCGGGGGCCGTCCCGGGCGGAGACGGGCCATGCCTTTGCAATGTTTGCCCGTGCGCAAATGCAGGCTCCTGAAAATGAAGATGCGAACTGAAGGATTAACACCATGGAAACCCCTTATCTGACAACTGATTTACCCGGGGTCGGCGGGCAGATTAAAATTCGACCCGATGATTTCATCGTGGAGGAAATTCCACTTTATGAACCGTCCGGTAACGGCATTCATTGTTATGCCCACATTGAAAAACGCGGCATTCCCACTCTGGCGGCGGTGAACGTATTTGCCAAGGCTTTGGGGCGGCGTTCTATAGAAGTCGGGTATGCCGGGTTGAAAGATGCCCAGGCGGTAGCGCGGCAAACCTTCAGCATTGAGCATGAAGGGCATGAACGCATCGCAGCGTTAAAACTGCCCAACATCAAAATTCTGGCGGTGAAACGCCATACCAATAAACTTAAAATCGGTCACTTGGCAGGCAATCGTTTTACAGTCAAAATTCGCCGGGCGGAATGGAGCCTGCCGGGCGGATCGCTATCTGAGGCGCAAACACGGGCGGCGGCGGTACTGGCAAGATTATCGCGAACCGGCGTGCCGAACTTTTTCGGCATGCAGAGATTCGGCATGAGAAGGGATAACCATCTGCTGGGGCTTTTTCTGCTGCGCGATCAAAGCAAGGAGTTTCTCACGCGGTGGCTGGGAGAACCTGATGAAAGCGTGGATCACGGTTCCGTGCTTCAGGCTCGCCGGCATTTTGCCAATAACAATCTGGAATTGGCCAATGCCCATTGGCCGGGACACTTGCGCGACGAGCGACGAGCGCTAAGCATTCTGGCCAGAAATCCGGGGCAGTGGGATAAAGCCATGCGGGTGGTGGATATTCGCCTGAAGCGACTGCTGATCTCGGCGTTGCAGGCCCATTTGTTTAATGAATTGCTGCGCAGGCGTATGGGCGAGTTAAATAAAATCCTGCCCGGTGATCTGGCGTGGAAACATGATATTGGGGCGGTATTCCGCGTGGAGATGGCGGATGATAAAGTGCAAATTGAGCAGGCCCGCTGTGAACAACATGAAATTTCCCCGTCCGGCCCCATGTTCGGCTACCGCATGACGCAGCCGGAGGGCTTGCCGCTGGAAATGGAAAATCAGGTTCTGGCTTCCAATGACCTGACACTGGAAGCCTTTCAAGGACCGCGGGCCTACAAGACCAAAGGCTCCCGCCGTCCCATGCGATTTTTTCCCACGGATGTGCAGCTAAGCACCGGCACCGATGACGTAGGCCCCTATCTGGAATTAAAATTTGTTTCACCGCCCGGCTGCTTTGCCACAGTTCTGCTGGGAGAAATCATGAAAACGGATGTGCCGGAGCAATAATATTCTGCATGGCGTTGCCGGAGGCGATCAGATGCGATGTGGCATAATTCACGATTTCACCGCCGAGCATTGATCTTGATGGTCAATAATTCCTTGGCGGGCGATGTACCGAGAATATCCTGTTCAATAATGGCAATCGCCTGCCGCTGAACCCGCCATACAAAATGATCCGCGACATCGGGTAAATCCACCCAACGGAAATCATCATGTTCGGCATCGAGGATCACTTTCGCCTGCGGTGC
>JAJZGH010000103.1 GCA_021798635.1 Planctomycetota bacterium
TGCGGTGTATTCCACATAAGTGAAACCGTCACCATTTCCCGCACCGCAGGATTGAAGATTATTGGAACCGGTTGCCGCGATCCCTCCAATTTTGGGCCGGGGTGGTCGGACATTGGGCGGTCTATAGGATCCTGCTTTTATTGGTCCGGGCCACGCGGCGGCACCATGTTTAATGTTACTGCCTCGCCGGACACCGTGTTCAAACACCTTATGTTTGACGGACGCACGAAAGCCGGTGTGCTGGTGGAACTTGATACCACGCCAGGATGGAGCACCACAGCCGCCAGGTTGGAACATGTTGCGGTGCAGGGGGCCGAGGTTGGAATTCAACTCGGCCATCCCAGCCACCCGTTTAATGATAACAACGACATTTTTACCTTTGAATCCCTGACGCTGATGTGTGATACGGGTGTGCGAATTTGCAATGACCAGAGCCTGTGCCACCGGTTCTCTTACGTAGATAATTACAGCCGGATTGGGATAGATATTCGTCAAGGAGGTTGCATCACGGTAGACCGCTTGCTTCAGAATGGATCAAACAAGGACCGAGTTGGCGTGGCGATCGCGGGCGGTGGCATCAACGCCGCGACACTTTCCATTACAAACGCCCGGGTCGAGGGGGGATGTCTGTTGACCTGTGGCGGGGCTAATCAGATTATCAACGTTGAGTCCTATTGCGACGCGGCGGGGCCTAACGGCGTGCCATGGAAAATCGGGCCGTCGGCACTGGTCTCTGTCCGGGCGTCAAGTTTCCAGGGGCCGATAGCGGAATTGGCCGGCGCGCCTGGTGCCAGGGCGGTGCTGATTGTGCATGATTCCGCGCTGGCCAAACCCACGCGGGAATGCATTATTTACAAAAATGTCCATGCCTACGCTGCGGTAGAGGGAGTGTTCATCCAATGGACAAATGCTCCTGCCTGACCACGCAATGCCGGCCCTGGGCCGATCACCGGGTGTGGGGGTGTCGGCATTGATCTGGTTTGACTGAGGGATTCGTCGCCGACGCGGGGGCCGCAGGCTTCTTATCTCTACGGTTCGCCCACTGGGCAAAAATAACGCATGTGGATAATCAGGGGGCGGCTATGGAGGCAAGTGCCCCTGCAATTTGCTCGCCAGCCTTGGCCCACGAGTAGCGCCGCAGGGTATTAAGTCCCTCTCGCCGCATTTCTTCCGCAACGGAGGGGTCAAGCACAACTTTTGCGATGGTATTGACCAAGCCGGGCAGGTCATCCATGTCGCAAAGCATGGCCGCTTTTCCGCACACTTCGGGAATAGCGCAGCAGTTCGCAGCGATTACCGGGGTGCCAAAGGCCATGGCTTCAATGGCGGGCAGGCCGAAGGACTCACATTTGCTCATAAGTACATAGCAGCGGGCTGTGGAAAAGAGTTCTACAATTCTTTCCCGGCTGACTCGACCCTCCAAAATTACCGCATCGGCCACGCCGAGCTCAATGGCCAACTGTTTCAGATGGGCTGCGTAATCCGGTGGGCAATGCCCAGCAACCCGGTACTTGAGATGCGCCAGTCCGGGCCTTTTCCGTAACTCCGGCATCGCCCTGATGACCAATTCCTGTCGCTTATAGGGCGCAACATTGCTGATGGTAATAATTTCCAGGGGGCGGCCGTCATAGCGCGGCATGGCCGTTTCAGCCTGCTTGACCCACTCGTCGGGGATGCCGTTGTAGATCACGGTGCCATTTTTTGGCGTAACTCCAAGGCGATCGCACATTAAATCTTTCAGGTAGCCACTGGTCCAGCCGACAAACGCGGCCTGCCGGAAGGCTTGCTTATTGGCGCGGCGCTTCAGAAACGCTTTTACCGCATCGGCTTTTTTATCCCACGCTTCGGGGCGGTAGGGCCACGGGTCTTGGCAATGGGCGAGTGTGGGAATGTCGATACCGGGAATGATCATGCCGTTGAGTTGGAGGATTGCCGAGACTTTGTTGGCGCGTGCCCAGGCGACGAATTCGCCGCGTTCGTAGGCCATGCGTGCGCGAATCTTGGCGGTGGCGGGCGGTGCCCAGAGCAAATTGCAATTCCCCGGCAATGCCAGTGCCTTGGCCTCTTCATGCAGTGGATTGCCAGAGATTACGGCCAGCGTGATTTTCCATTCCGGCCGGGCCAGCGCGATATGGCGGAATAATTCAATCCCGACGGTATATCCGCCGCCGCTTCCCATCGACAGGCCGTTAGCGAGAAGGTGTGGAATACGCAATAGGGCTACCCTCAAAAATCTACTGGTATTGAATTCTAACGAGGCCAAACGTCACGGGCAAATCATTACTCGCCAGCCGCGTCATTACCACCCCGCGCGGGTGATTTCCGCTTGCGGCGCGCCTGCGAGCAGGCTTTCGCGGCGTACGACCTAAACTGTGTGAACTCCGCTGGAGTTAATACTCGTGCAGCTGCGGTATAGATAATCGCCATAGCTGCCACCGCGACACCCCACCAGAGAAGGTAGCTTCGGGCAGCGGCGGGCCACAGATAGAGGGAGGCGGCGGCCACCGCAGCCGCCGAAAAGCCTGCCGCGAGCGGCCCGGCATATACTCCCATGATGTCGCGCCACCGCGCAGAGCCATTGGTACCAATTTTGATTGTTAGCGGGCTGGCGGCCGCAGCGAAAATTAGCCACGCGATGGCTACGCCTACCCCGCCACGATACCAAGCACCGAGCATCACCGCGCCTAGAAAAGCCGGCGTCTGCACCGTGGTCCACCAGAACAGCGACGAAAATCGCCCCTGGGATTGAATGGCGGCCGTTGCCGGGCCGCTGGGTATAGTAAGGACTGCGGCGGCGGCCATAATTTGGAGCGTCGGAACAGCTGGGAGCCACCTCGTGCCGTATACCAATGCCACCAATGGCTTGGCCACCACGGCCAGCAGCAGGCACAACGGCGTGCTCACGAACGCCAACATGCGCACGGCTCGCATGAGCGCAGCCGCGTGGCGGGCCGGATTATCCTGCAGTTTGGCCAGTGCGGGAAGGAGCACCCCGCCGAGGTTCTGCGACAGCAGTAAAGCCAACTGACTCGAAAGATTCAGCGCGAAAAAAAACTGGCCCACCACGGATTTGGGATACAGTATTCCAAGCGCTAGGTATCCGGCTTGGTACATGAAGGAGTTTAAAAACCCGGTCGCGATCAATAGGCCGCTGTCTCCGATTAAAAATTTCCAGCGGCGGAACTGCGGATTGAGATTAATACGCGGCCGCGCCAACCGCCAGAGCCAGAAACAGCGGATGCCGGTTGCTATAGGCAGTGGAAGTAGAAAGCTGTACGCACCAAAGCCGCGCCATGCAAGCAGCACGCTCATGGTGGTGGCTGCGGAATTGCACACGATGCCGACTACGGCGATGGCTTTGAATCGCATGTCAATCATTAGGCGGGCCGTGGGAATGACCATCCACGCGCTCAAGGGCGCGGCGGCGGCGCTAACGAGAATCAAGCCAATCAGCGCGGTGCTATGAAACACCGCGGCTGCAATCGGGCTGGCGGCCGCAAGGAGGACGGCAGTGGCGCTTCCCATAACTAGTTCAAGCCAAAATGCCGGGTTTGCCCAGCGGCGGAAGTGTCGGTGACGCTGGACCAAAATTTGTTGAATGCCGGTTTGGCGGATCACGCTCGCGAAGGAAACAGCGATGATGGATAACGCGACAAGGCCGAAGTCGCGCGGCAGGAGCAGCCGAGCTAAGATAATCTGGCCGATAATCCCGAAAAACTTTGACCCGATGGTCTGCCCAAGGGTCCAGACGAACCCGCTCGCTGCCTGGGCGGTGAGGGACGCCTCCTCCTTACTACTTCCCCGCGCTCCGGCTAAGATTCGATTCGAACTTTCTGGCAATGGATGACCTCGATAAGCGGCGGGTATTTCGTGGATACAATATCCGGCGGCCAAACCTTGGGAACGCGGGACAACTCCATAACAGCCGGTCCGGGCAAAATTCAGGTGAATCACCACCCCAATTCTTTGGCGGGGACCTGGTACCTTGGCCGGTCGTGTCAACCTTCCTCACTGCAGATGTCCGGCACTGCGACTGCCCGGGTGTTAGGGAACCAGGCTGCTGACACCGACCGCTGGCCGACGGAGGAAAATTGCGTCGGCGTAAAGATTGCGGCCGCTGACTTTTTCCGTGGTCTGTTCCAAGCACCCCTTGAATTCAAACCCTTGGGCTGTGATTGTCTGATAAATACCATCGAAGAGAGGTTGGCTTTCGTAAAGGACCTCGAAGCTTACCTCAACGATAATCGCGGACGCGCGACTCCAAGTGTCTTTCCCCCCGGCGAGCACTTGGTCCTCGTAACCCTGCACGTCTATCTTCAGCAAAATCGGCTCGGCCAAGTCCAAGGTTGCCGCGATGTCGTCAAGTTTCTCCACCTTCACTATGACGGCTTCGCCGCCGGCTGTCCAGGGGTATGTTTCCTTATGCAGTGCCGCCATTTTCCGAAACGAGGAAGAGGGGGCAAAAGAGGAACGGTTGAATTGCATCTCGCTGCGCGCTGCCCCCAGTCCCACGTTAAATGCGCGGAACCTTCCTGCCCCGGACATTTTTTTTTCAAGCTCCGAAAAACAATCGGGAAGCGGCTCGAAGGAGTAGATAACGGCATCCGGCAGCATGGCGCGGGCGGCCGTCGCGAACTGGCCGATATTCGCACCGACGTCCAAAACGGTGCGGAAATCCATGTCGCGCAGCCATTTCTTGCCCAGGGCTTCACAGGATTCCCGAGGCATTCCGCGGCGCACGAGGCTCCGCAACGTCGGATCTTCAATCTGCCGCGCAGTGTGCGCCAGTTTCCTTGCGGCCCGGTTAAGGGCACCCGCCGCGACACGGCGGGGCGTGAATCGCTTGTTCATGGCACTTCCCATCCAGTAAAACCGGTTGACCCGATGGATTCTAAAGCCGCCCGCTCCACAGTGCAAGGGCATCGCGCTGTGCTTTGCTTTGTGCCCCGGGGTACCAGTATCCGACGCGTCAAATCCGCTGCCAAGTCTCAGGCACGGGCGACCTCCCGCCGATGTCGTCATTGACCCAACGTTGCGGTGCAATCACGTGCTTTCCGGCATTCGCGTTAAGCCAAGCTCCCCACCAACTGAACGAGCTATTCGCGATGATATTGTGAGTGCAGCGGCTCATGATGAACATTTCCTCGAAGTCTCTGCACCCTTCGACGAATGTCACACGTTCAAATCTCAGGTTGGCCCTGGCCCAGCCGATCTCGTCGCTAAAAACAAAAATGCGTACCTTCGGTACTCTGGTGCTGATGATGTGCAAGGCGTCGCGGTAGTATTTTATCCCGCAGACATTTAATCGCCTGCTCGCCGAACTCCGGACGTAATCGCCTCGCCGAATGTGCAGGCTCGCCGAGGGCGGCTGTTCTGCAGCTTTCACGTAGGCATTGGCTGTTGCCGAGATCGGGGCGCGGAGCGTGAAATCCCGCCGGATGGTATCTTGGCACCCGGCGAAATATTTCTCGTTCTGCCAGAACCCGACGAGGTACAGCGGCGGCGGAATTTCGGAGATGGCTCCATCGAATCCGAATTGCTGCTTCTCATGACACAGTGTGCCAAAGCCGTGTGTTACGTTTCCCTCGAGCATTGCGATATTTTTCCTTGCGATAAAGCCGTTGATTGCGCTCGACGCAAACAAGGGCAGGCGGCGTGCCAAATTTCCGAGGATGCGGCCGGCCTGCTGCACCGGAAGGGACCGCAGAAGGGCCGGCGAGTTCTGCACCGGCATCTTTTCCGTTGCAACATTGAAAACGCCTAAGGCGTATTGCCGCGTGGTGTAGCTGCGATACACGCCGACGTCCACGTAAAGCGGTGCGTTATGCCGAAGGCTTAAGGACCGACCCACGGCGTACTGAAACATCTGGTTGCCCAGCCCGCCGTCCAAGCGTGTTATAATTTTTGCGTCATCCATACCGGTTCCAGGCCTCACCGCGAGTAAAATCTTCTCCTATCGCGTTTTCCAGAGAAAGTATAAGTTCCCAAGGACAACACGCAAGCGGATTCCGGCAGACCGCGGTACGCCGCGTCCCTCCGCCCGGTTTTCGCGGATGCCCGTAAATCGCCAAAGGCAGGCAATGGCTACCGGCAAAACAGGCAAGCATGGCCGATTGTGGCGGGCGGGGCGTATTCCTGGGGCCGGAACTATTGGGCGGCCGAGCCAAGCACCCAGTCCCATTCTTTGTACTCGGGCACTGGGCGGCCGAGTCTTTCGGCGATTCCGGCAGTCCATGATGCAGCGAAGTTGCGCGGCGAAAGATATTCGCGCAGCCGCACGCTCCTGGGGCTTTGCACAAATGCGCCGCTTTGGTCCAGTGCCAGGGCGACGTCCCTTGAGAGGATTCGCAGATCGGTGACATCCGTGAGTGTACCAAGCCCGAACTCAGGCACCATGTAGTCCGACCAACCGAAGCGGCTCGCCAGTACCGGGCGACCGATCACAGCGGATTTGTTGATAATCGCTGACGGTGCCAGGTGGCTGGTTAGGTAAGTGGCCGCAACCAGATCCGACGCGCAAAGCACCCAGTTGAGCTCTTCATCGGTAAGGTAGCGGTTTAATAGGATTATTCTTCCTCCTCGAACCACGGTGCTGAGCTCGGTCCTGAAAAGGTTGAGTACCTCAGGGGTCGCTTCCCCCGCTAGCAGCAGCCGGTCGTCGGCCTTTAATTCAGCCCTCGCGAACGCGCGGATCAGTTGGTCTACACCTTTCCGAAGATCAAGTCTGCCTGTACACCCGAGTATCCGTCCAAGTCTCGGCAGTCCAAGCCGTGTGCGTGCTTCATCTTTTTCGATCGGTGCGACGTTATCCAAGAGTTCCGGAAGCAGGCGAATTCTCGCTGCCAGGCAGGTCCGCCGCCGCTGGATGTTCTCATACGCAACCGGGTCGATCAGCGATAGGGTTGCTTCAGGCAAAGCGTTAATGAATTGTTCCTTACCCCAAAACCAGGCTCGTTGCTCCAGTGTGAGGGGCGGATACGCGAAGTCCGCGCGTATCAGGGTAAATTCGCTGGTGACCCCTGCGGGGATTCCCTGATAACCGACAGTTGCGTACACGCCAAGCGCGGCGAGAAGAGGCTCGGCGTTCGGAACCAGCAGATGTTCCGCATTATTGCGCTGCACTGCGGAAGCCATCTCGGCGATGCGCCGCCGCCGTCCGGGCGCGTGGGCCACGGAGCCATCCGTCTGAAACTGCCCGGAGATTGGTGCCAGGTGCGCCTGAAATTCGGTGGAGTCGGTCCCCTGCTTGGTAAGAGCGAGGGTTATATCGCAGCCGAGGCCTTTAATCGCGGGAATCAAGGCCCGGAGAAACGGAAAATTGTGGCCCTTCTCTTCCGGGTTGAAAATGAGAATTCGCAAAAGGACTGCTCCAGGAGTCAAATGCCGGCGACGGTGCAAACTGCTGTGGGCTCGACTCGGAGGCTGGTAATTCCCACCAGTTTTCCGGAAATCCCGTTTCCAGCCCTTCCATGGTACCGCACAAAGCGGATTCCATCCAAACAGGGCGTCGGCACGCCGTCGGCAAGGGGATCGATACGGTCGGCGGTGCCACTGCGAGCGTCAGGGCAGTAGGGGCGGGCGAATCCCGACCAAGTTTCATCCGTCGGCCTTAGGCCCGATTCGCTGCCAACTCGCCGTCGCTACAGCGGCCAAGTGGCTCCGTATTTGGCCGAGCTCCGCTGGGCAGCAGACCCATCCTAGCAGCGGATACAGGACTGCCAACAGGGCCGTGGCAAGTCCGGCCTGCGCGGGGTATTGGCCAGCAAGCGGATGCCACGCCCAAATCAGAAACATAGCGGGTGCCAAGCAGGAAAGGCTGGCGATTATGGGGCCTGCGTAGATTTTCAGAACCATGCCCCATCCCGCCTCGTTGCCCAGGGCGAGCCTTATGCACACGGGAGCTGCGATAGATACCGCCAAAGCCCACGCCGCCGCCACACCCACGGCTGCGCCCATCCGGGCACCGATAAAAACGGCGGCAATGAACAATGGGGCCTGCGCGACGGCGTAAATGAATAGGGTCCGGAATCTTCCTTTTGACTGCAGCGAGGCATACGCCGCTGCGTTCGGAATGTTCACGGCCATGGCTAACGCCATCAGTTGGAGAGCCGGCGCGGCCGGGAGCCATTTAGCACCGTACACCAGATCCACCAGTGGCTTAGCGACTGCCGCGAGCAGCAGGCACGCCGGTATGCTGAGAAAGGCAAGCATTCGCGAGGCGCGAATTACTGCCGCGACGTGGCGCGGTCGGTCCTCCTGAAGTTTGGAAAGCGCGGGCAGTAACACGCTTCCGAGGTTCTGTGACAGGAGCTGTGCCAACTGTGTAGAGAGATTAAACGCAAAGAAGAACTGACCTACGACGGCCTTGTTGTAAAGTAGGCCCAAGGCCAAAAATCCTGCCTGAAGTGTAACAGAGTTGACAAAACCTGTCGCCAGCATGAACCCACTATCCGCAGCTAGGAACCTCCATCGCTTAAATTGCGGGTTCGGCCCAACTCGCAGCTTTGCCAGTCGCCACAGCCATGCGGCGCGAACCGCACCCGCAATCGGCAGCGGCAGTACAAAGCTGTATGCGCCACAGCCACGCCACGCAAGAAATATGCTTGTCGCCATGACAATAAGGTTGTACGCGGTGTTGACCATAGCGATGGCTCTAAACCGCATATCGATCGTCAGTCGCGCCGTAGGCACCACAATCCATGGGCTCAACGGTGCGGCGGCGGCGATGACTAGAACCAGGCCGATTAATGCCTGGCTGTGAAAAACCACAGCTACCGCAGGACTGGCGGCTGCCAGGATAAGTGCGGTGGCGATCCCGATGGTAAGCTCAAACCAGAAGGCGGGCTTGCACCAGCGGCGAAAATGCCTGCGGCGCTGAATCAGAATCTGTTGGATTCCCGTTTGGCGGATAACGCCGGCAAAGGCCACGCCTGTGTACGCCAGTGCAGCTAACCCAAAATCCCGTGGAAGCAGGATTCTGGCGAGTGCAATTTGCGTCACGAAGCTAAATATCTTCGAGCTGACCGTCTGGCCGGCCATCCAGAGGAAGCCCCTCGCCGTCTGGCGGGTCAGCGAGGTCCCGCTTGGTTCGGGGGGGAGCGGGGAGGATTTAATTTTCGCATCGTTCATCAAATGGTACATCATGCGCCTTGCAGGTTCGCGCGGCAAGGGTGACCGAGGCGTCGCCATCGCGTTGCCAGCTTGCTGCGCGTGCCGTAGGTGGGTAATATCCAAGCAGCTAAATTTTGGCTCGGAAACGGGTGCTTATCTGATTACGGAAGGCGAAAAGAAAGAAATCCGCGTCGCTTGGCTAATTGCCGGCGATGAAGATGGTGGTGTGGCTCAAGCGGTACGCGGCTTGGCCGGTGCCGTCGCGCAGATGGGAATCCGTCCGGTTATCGTTGCGCTACACGAAGGGCCGTTTGCGAGGTCGCTGGCGGCTGCCGGATTTGATTTACGAGTTCTGGATGTGGATTCCTTCCCGGCGCTGCGCGGTGGACTGCTGATGAAACTAAGATCACAGTTGCGGATACGAAGCGTAACTGCGGTAATCCGGCCGACGTTAGGGAAATTATTGTCGGGCCTTGGCGTCGATGCAGTCACTGTTCTCTGGCCGAACTTAATGCCGCTTGCAGCGATGGCGGCTCGGGATGTGGGTATCGCGTCCTTCTGGGAAATGCCGAACGTCATGGGGAAATATCCCTTTGGTGTCAATCGCCGCCTGACGCAGCATACCCTGCAGCGGTGGAATGTGACGGCCTTGGCAAACAGCGGTTACACGGCGGCAACGCTGGGGGACCACCCAGTCAAGCCCATAACGCTGTACCTTGGTGCCGACGACGCACGGTTTAGACCCGATCGGCGCGACCTATTGCCCCGCGAGCATGTTGGCCTTCCGCCGGATGCAACCGTCCTGGGTATGGTCGGCTGGGTAACGGCTGAAAAGGGACAGTCGCTAATTCTCAGGGCGATGGCGCAGCTTCCGGAGCAATATTCGCGCACACACCTTCTGCTCTGCGGTCCCGCCGAACAGGGATTTCCCGGCGAACTATGTGCAATTGCAAGGGAGTTGGGAATCGCGGATCGTCTGCATCTGGTCGGCAGTGTGCCTGATCCGGAGCGGTATTATGGTGTGATTGATGTTGCCATCAATGCCTATCTGGGGGCGGAATCTTTTGGGCTTTCGGTGGTAGAAGCCATGATGATGGGCAAGCCCGTGCTGGTGCATGCGTTGGGTGGGCCGGCGGAAACGGTGGTGGACGGGCAGACCGGGTGGCATGTGCATGAGCCGACGGTGGCGGGGTTCCGGGCGGGGCTGCTGCGGGCACTGGGAGATCGGGAGAAATGGGCGGAGATGGGCGCGGCGGGCCGGCAGCGGGCATTAGAACATTTCAGTTTATCGCGGCAAGCGAAACAGTACGTGGAGATTGTCCGGCGGCGGCTGGAAGCCGGAACGCAGGAGCTAGAAGTTAGGAGTTAGAAGACATTCGCTGCTACTTTGCTTGGCAGTTAAACCCGCCAATTTACGCCGTCTTCTAACTTCTAACTCCTCGGTACTGAATACTTAGGTCACGGCATCCAGCAAAACAGCAGCGCAGCGCTTCAAAGCCTTCTAACTTCTCCCATCTGCCGCATATACTAATAAATACTGAATGTACTGATCAATACTGATAATACTGCCATTACTGAAGGAGATGAATGAACTGAATGAACTGAATGAACTGAATAGAGCGAAATGCGTGCTTCCACCTTTCCCCGGTTGTTCCTCTTCACACTTTGTGTTACATTGTCTTACATGAATACGCTATCCATACGCATTCCGCAACCGTTGCGGCGCGACCTTGAGCGGTTGGCCCGGCGCAGCCACCAGCCGATAAGTGATCTGGTCCGCGATTCCATCCGGCAATATGTTGCGGCACAGAAATTCCAGGCATTGCGTAATACCGCAATCCCTTTTGCGCGCCGGCAGGGCTTTCTGACCGATGGGGACGTCTTTAAGGCCGTATCGTGAAGGTTGTGCTCGACACCAATGTATTACTTGCAGGCGTCGCGACGCGAGGTGTCTGCGAAGGTGTCGTTACTGAGTGTCTGCAATACCATGAATTAATCACATCCGCACCCATTTTGGGCGAATTCAGTCGGCATTTACTTGGGAAATTTAAGATTCCGCCTGGGAGGGCACGTGAAATAATCGCTTTCATTCGCGCACACAGCCTCGTCGTTGTGCCGGCGGAGATTCCACCAGAGGCCTGCCGCGATTCCGCCGACCTGATGGTGTTGGGCACCGCGATCGTCGGTGCTGCCCAGTACATTGTTACCGGCGACAAAGACCTGCTGGTACTCCAACGATACCAGGATGTCGCAATTATCACTCCCCGTGAGTTCTACCAACTGACTGGCAAAGACGAAGGGCCGGAGCCGTAGACGGCAGACAAAAACTTCTAACTTCTAACTTCTAACTCCTAACTCCTAACTCCTAACTCCTAACTCCTTGCAGCTAATGCATGTACTGATCAATACTGATAATACTGCAATTACTGAATGTGCTGCCAATACTGAATGTACTGATCAATACTGTTTACGCTGCAACTATTTGTCCTTTCGTGCGTAGGGTTGTCTGTGGCGTGTGGGTGGGGAGCACGGAGATGGTTCGTCCGATGCACGGGCATAAGGCCCATAACAGGGCTGTGGCGTGGTTCGGGGCTGAGATAACATGGAAGGAAAGAATGATAGACACGTCTGCATGTTTGGTTGGTGCTGCGCCGCGCACCGTTGTTGCGGTGCTGGGGCCGCCGCGCAGCGGCACCAGTGCCATTACCCGGGCATTGGAATGTTTGGGCGTGGACTTGGGGAACGCGCAGGATCATCGCACTGCTGATCCCGCCAATCCCAAGGGCTTTTGGGAAGATTTATCCATTATTGACCTATGTGCCCGCGGCCTGGCGGCCCATAATCTCCCGTGGTACGGACTGCAGTTATTGACTGCGGAGGATTGGCAGACGCCGAAAGGGCGTGAGTTGTTAGCTGAAGCAACAGATCTAATTAACCGCCGCGTGGGCAGCTCAGCCAGGGGGATATGGGGTTGCAAAAATCCGCAGATGGGGCGGATGATTTGGCTGTGGATGGAGGCGTTTAACAATGCCCGTTGCCGGGACTGCTATGTTATTGCGCTGCGGAATCCGCTAAGCGTGGCGGCCTCGGTGGTTCGCGGCAGCCCGCACTTTGCTGTGGGATGCAGCCCGACGCATCTGCATTTGATGTGGCTGATGTATCACATTGGCGCGATGGAAACTGTGCTGGCAGGTAAACCGGCGGTGGTGGTGGATTTTGATTGCATGATGGCCAATCCGGGCGCCGGCCTGGAACGCATTTCCGCCGCATTGGCCCTGCCGATTCCGCCGGGAAATCAGCACGCCATTGATTCCTATGGCGAAAAATTTCTGGATAAAACCCTGCGGCATACGGAATTTTTGCTTTCTGATCTGGCGGCTGATCCGCGGGTGCCGGGGCTGGTGTACCGGGCCTACGAAGCGCTTTTGGATGCCGCGCATGATCGGCAGATTTTGCAAGGTGAGGATTTCCGGAAGCGGTGGGGAGCGATAACGGATGAGGCCATGGACCGCAATTCGATTTTCCGCCTGATTGACCAAATTGACAATCGGCTGACACGCTCCAGGTATGTAGCGCGAATTATTTATCGCCATTCGCCCAAGCCGTTACGCCGCTGGCTGGCGCGGTTGGCGTAGCCGGCGTGGCCGGCGAGTACGCAGGTATTAGAAGGTTTTGAAGCGCTGCGCTTGCATTTGGCATTCCTTCGCAGTGCATTCAGTAAATTCAGTATTGGACAGTACATTCATTATTTTCGGTAATTTGACGTCCTTTGTGCCTTGGTGGTAAAGAAAGCCACTCTCGCATCGAGCATCTCGCATCAAGCAAAATGGCAGCGATGCACTTCAATGCCTAACTTCTAACTTCTAACTCCTGGCTTCTGCGTTCTCGTGCATTATTCATTGACACCGCCCCCTAACTTCTAACTCCTGCGTTCTCGTTTCCCCGTAACCCGTAACCTGTCCCCTGCAACCTATCGGTTGTACTGCAATTACTGAATATACTCCCAATACTGGATTAACTGATTGAACCAGATCACGATGGAGGGGGGTCTGCCTGCATTTTGCGGTCTTTGACGACGTGCGCGGGATTGCCGGCGACGATTTTCCATGGGGCGACATCTTTTGTTGCTACAGCGCAGGCACCGACCACTGCGCCGTTGCCGACGGTTACACCGGGTCCGACAAAAGCGCGGGCGCAAATCCAGGCGTCGTTGCCGATGATGATGGGACGGGCAATTAACGGCATGGCCAATTGCGTGTAGTCATGGGTGCCGGCACACAGGTACGCTTCCTGACTGACCATTGCACGGTCTCCGATGGTGACGGGGCCAAGGTCGTAGATTTCGGCGTTATCGCCGATGATGGCCATATCACCTATTTCCAGAAGCCACGGATAATAGACGCGGCTGGTGCGGCGGATGCTGCATTGCTTGCCGATTTTTGCACCGAACAGGCGTAGCAGGGTGCAGCGCCAATGGGACCAGGTATGGAAGGAATAGCGGTAGAGGGTGCATTGTACCATGCTCCAGAGCAGACGCCGAACTTTCCAGCTTGTGGGGGCCGATGAGATCAGCCGGGCTGCGGCGGCGGAATCTGTTGTGGACAGAGTTGGCGCGGGCAGAATTGGCTTATTTGGATCGGTCATGCCGCATATCATGGCGTAAGAGTTGCAAGGCGGCAACTGATTCAGTATTTGGCAGTACATTCAGTATTGGCAGTAGTTGCAGTATGATCAGTATTGATCAGTACATTCAGAATTGGCAGTACAACCGATAGGTTGCAGGGGACAGGTTACGGGTTACGGGAAAACGAGAACGCAGGAGTTAGAAGTTAGGGGGCGGTGTCAATGAATAATGCACGAGAACGCAGAAGCCAGGAGTTAGAAGTTAGGCATTGAAGTGCATCGCTGCCATTTTGCTTGATGCGAGATACCAGATGCCAGATACCAGATGCCAGATGCCAGATGCCAGGTTCCAGATATGTTAGCCGGCTGGTTTAACCTGCCGGGCAGCGCAGCGCTTCCGGCCAATGCTCGATGCGAGATACCAGATGCCAGATGCAGGATGCGAGATTCCAGGTTCCAGATTTTTCAACAATCCCGTGTTGCTTGGTATGCGCCCGCTCCGCCGACACTCTCCGTGAAAGCTTACGAGCTAACTCATGTTTTGCGAAGGGGAAGAACTCGGATTCGGCTGCGCGCCGGCTCAATACAAAGTAAGGCTCCGTCCAAAAGCAGTTGCTCATGCGTCGTCAGGATTGAAGCCACCAAGGGCACCGCGCCAACGGAAACCACATCGTCTATCCTCAAGAGCACGACGCTTGGGGACAGCGCCCCGGTCGCCGCCAGGATGGCTCCGAAATCCAAGTCATGAGTCAGGACGACGTGTCCATTGATCCTTGCCCAGCCTAAAACCTCGGTGTCCGGGGCTTTGGGATTTCCAACTGCAGACCAGTGAACCGCTTGAATGCCCCGGTCCGCAAGCCATCGACACCAATCCGGAGAAAGATTCATGTCGATGAGGATTTTCATGACACCTGCTTGGCGAGCGTGATGTCAAACTCCTCGCTGCGCCATGCTGCGTACGCCAACGCAGCGCGGATATCAATCTCTTCAAGATAAGGGTACGCGAGAAGAATTTCCGCGACGCTTCGGCCCGCCGCCAGAAGCCCGACCACCATCCCAACCGTGACGCGCATTCCCCGAATGCAAGGCTTTCCCCCCATGACCTCCGGGGCTTGGGTGATGCGCTTCAACTCTTCTATGCCAACGATATACATGTTGTGAATTATACCACAACCCAGGGCGTAACGCGATAAATTGTAACCCTGTTTTGTCAATCGACGGGACGTGCTGCAGCCGCAGCGGGGCGCTTGGCAGTAATTGCAGTAAATGCAGTAACAACCAGAAGTTAAATGTTAGCCGGCTGGTTTAACCTGCCGGGCAGCGCAGCGCTCCCGGCCAACGATCGATGCGAGATACCAGATGCCAGATGCCAGATGCCAAATGCCAGATGCCAAATGCCAGATGCCAGATGCCAGATTCTATCCAGCGCTGGTAAACGGATCGGGGGCGGATAAGTTTTTAAATGTGTCGACGCTCGCCGTCGAAGCTCGCCGCTTGTCCGAATGCCGGGAATTGTTTAGGATAGTATCCATCCTTGGGGGATGGTGTAACGGTAGCACAGCAGACTCTGAATCTGTTTGTCTAGGTTCGAATCCTAGTCCCCCAGTTTTCTGACCCATTTTGACTATGTGTGACAGTACCGGCCGGAACGGGACAATCCCCGCTGTTTGCAAGGGCTCTATCATCGGTAATGGCTGGCAAGCTTGCCCTGCAAGGGTATGGCCCGCCTTATGTGCAGCATGGCACAGCGCGGTTGCACGGGACCTTATGCGGAATTCTGCGTAAAACCCGATAGTTTTGATCACATCGGGATAGGCGCTACAAGAAAAAAGGTACCTGACACCTTTTTTCCGTTTACCCGCTGATGACAACCGCGTTGCGGTGGGTTTGGGCGGCGTTCATTTCTTCGGCGGTGGGGCTTTTACCGGTTTGAATCATTTTTACGAAGCAGTCAAATAAGTAGGTGGCGTCATGCGGGCCGGGGCTGGCTTCGGGGTGATATTGC
>JAJZGH010000104.1 GCA_021798635.1 Planctomycetota bacterium
GCGGCAATTTAATAAAAAGAATTTTGCCCCCGACAATGTATATGCTCTGGCGTGTGATGGCATGGGCCGAATCTGGGCAGGCAGCTTGCGGCACGGCGTGTGCGTGTACAACGGGCGACAATGGAGAGATTATGATCTTACGGCAGGGCAGGGATATGGCCGTGCCAGTGGCATCGTTTATAGCCTGATGAATACCGGAAAATCCCCGGCGCACTGGCACGCTGTGGCAGATCCCAATGCGCCCACGACCGGCCGGGCGGGGCCGCTGGGGCAGCGGATATTTGCTATTGCAGTTTCCCCCCTTGACGGCAATGTCTGGATCGCGGGAGCCAAAGGGCTGGCACGCTATCACACCCGTAAAAATACCTGGCAATATTACACCCGGGCTGATGGCTTGCCGGCCAACCAACTTTCCTGCCTGGCGTTTGCGCCGGATGGTACACTTTTTGTTGGCATGCAGTGCGATGGCCTGGCGATCGGTTCGCCGAAGAATCACTATGCCGCATGGACCCATATTCCCGGTCCTGTCACACCGGCAACAACCGCCTGGGGTGTCGGACTGCCCGATGATCGTGTGAATGCTCTGGCCGTGGCGCCCCGTGGTTTTCATCATGGCCATCCCACCTACCGGGTGTATGTCGGCACCGAATCCGGATTGGCTTACGGCGAAGATAATGGGCAGCTTTGGCAGTTTATCCGCGGACGAAATTACACCCTTAAGGTTCAGGGATTGTGGCATGTTCCCAAACATTGGAAGCCCCCCTCTGCCACCATTAAACAGAATTTGCTGGCAACGGATTATCTCTCGTCCCTGGCGGTGGATGCGGACGGAAACATCTGGATCGGCCATCGTACCGGCGGCTTTGAGATATTAAACCAGCATAATATCCGGATATTTCCCGGGGGAGATTCAGCGGGCAATGCCACAGCGCATGATTTTATCGTTTCCATGGCACCGTTGCCCAATGGCGGGATGCTGGTGGGCGGTTATGAATCCGGATTGTTCGAAGTTAAAACGCATCTGCCCGCGGGTGCAGTTGCAGCGATCAAAGCATCTCCAAAGCCGCGATCTGTGCCGCCGCTACCGGCCGGTGCGCGTGCCCCGACAACCGCTGCGTTGGAAACACTCATTGCCGCCGTCAAAGCCGGCCAAGGCCACGCGGTTGCGGCGGCCAGCCTGGGTGCGGACTGGCGCACGGAAGGCGACTGGGTGGGGCACTACGGCGTGGCTTACGCCAAACTTTGCGACGGCGGGCCAAACTTTCAAACCGGCCAGGACCAGTTTTTCGGCGGCCTGGGGTACGCGCGCGTTGATCAGCAGGCGTCCCCGCACATGCTGCAATCGGGGGATATGCGCTATTATGTGGCGTGGTATCATTCCCAACTCCGCCGCACTCTTTATGATCCGGATATGGCCCAGCGCGTGGAAGGTGAATGGAATGATGATGGCCAGGATTATCCCCGCTTCTTCCAAGGTCCGGACATGTGGCTGGCGGTGACCATTCCCAGGGGCCTGTACCGGCTATCGTTTTATTTCCACAACAAGGATGGCGAAAGTGGCTTTAACATGGTGCGGGATTTTACCGTCCAAGTGTTTCCGCAGGGCCTGCCGCCGGCGGTGGCGTGGCAGGCATACAAGCCCCTGGCACAGGGGCGAATCAAACAATTCTGGGGCGGCATGTATACCACCTTTTTATTAAAAGGCCCCGGCATTTATCCCGTGCGTCTGGCCCGCAACAGCAGCCTGAATATGGCGGTTCAAGGCATGTTTCTTGACCCCCTTGCGGGGCCGAAAAGTGATAATGGCTACACCAATCTCGATGGCCTGCCCTTAAGCTCCTATCGACCGCCTGCAGCGACACCTGCAGCTTCCGTGACGGCCAGTGATGCATATCGCCTCTGGCAATTACTTGATAACCGCCACTCTTACAGCAAAAAAGATGTGCCCGCGCAATGGCCGGACCGCGTCATGGCCTACCGCTACGCCCAGGCGCATCACTATCCGCAGACCCTCCTGGCACGCTGGCGATGGAAACTGCGCATTTGGCTGCCAACCGATCGGCATGCATTTAATACCACCATGCAGATGCTTCCAACACCGGCAGGGATAACGCCAAGCCCGCCCTGACCTGCACACCCGCTCTACCTGCGCGGACCGCACGTTCAACACAAGGATAACACTTCGCCATGACACAGCAGAATCTTAAATGGCCGCCTCAAAAGGCAGCACCGCTCGTCTACCCTCTGATACTGATTGTATTATTTTTAACCGTCAGCATACTGCCACCCCACCGCGCCCGAGGTTCGCTTTTTCCACCCCGGGGGAATGCGGGCAAGTTTATCAACTTTGACGGCCGCGGTTTTATCATTAATGGCAAACGGGTTTTTCTCGCATCCGGTTCTCTGCATTATGAGCGCGTGCCGCAGGCCTTATGGAAAAATCGGCTGCTGAAAATGAAACGCGATGGTTTTAACTGTGTACAAACGTACATTTTTTGGAGTTATCAGGAACCGCGGAAGGGGCAGTTCAAATTTCATGGCCGGAGAAATCTGGCGGCCTTTCTGCATCTGGTTAAAAAAATGGGCTTCTACGCCATTTTGCGTGTCGGGCCTTACAGTGACGGCGAATGGAACAGCGGCGGCCTGCCGATCTGGCTGAAATTTATTCCCGGCTTAAGCATCCGCCGGAGTGATGCGCCATTCCTGCACGCCGTGGGGCAATATTTTGACAAACTATTGCCGATAGTTGCAGCCAATCAGATCAGCCAAGGCGGGCCGGTGATTATGGTGCAGTTGGAAAATGAAGATAGCGCCGGCTGGGGCGCGGTTTTACCCACCCCTTATTATCAGTATCTTTATCACAAAGCCATTTCCCTGGGCATCACCGTGCCGATGTTTTTCAGCGGCCAGCACCACGGAGCCAGCCCCGCCGGCGTCGGGCCGTGGCCTTCGCAGTACCGCCGCAGCCCCTGGTACACGACTGAAATGTGGTGCGGATGGTACACCGACTATCGCCATCGGGCCCCGGGACAGCATATATTGACATATCAAGCTCCATGGCATGTTATCGGGTATGGCGGCAACGGGTATGATGTTTACCTGGCCGTGGGCGGCACAACGCCATCCCACTTTTACGACAATGTTAACAAATCCAGCTATGATTTTGCCGCTCCCATCGGACAGGCCGGTGATTTACGACCCTTGTATTATCACTATAAATTCACCAACGATTTCGCACGCTCATTTCAGGAAATTCTGGAAACCAGCATCAATGTGGGCGTGCACATTCCGGGCCAACCCTGGGGCGTGCGCACGTTCAGCCGGGTAAGTCCGTATGGCCGCATCGACTTTTTTCAAAATCTGTCCCCGCACGCAATCGTCTGCACGCCGCCCCACGGATGTCCCATTTCCATTCCGGCGCAGCATCTGTTGCCCATGGTCAGCAAGTTTGTAGTAAATCGTTACTTTATTCTTCAGCACGCCTGTGCCCGGATTCTGCGCATTGTGCATCAGGGAAACGTCACCAGTCTGATCACCTATGGCCCACCTGATTCACCGATACTGCTGCGCTTTGACCAACAGGCCGCAGGCCCCGCGACCGCGTCGCCTGCCTTCAGGGAAGCGGGAATATTTACCCATGACTATTCCCTGCATACCAACATTCCCGCGCATGGGATAAAAATCTATACCTTAAGTGTGCATCATCGTGTTTTGCGGATTTTCGCGGTGCGCCGTGATTTGGCCCGCCGCACCTGGTTTCTCCATGATGCAGGCCGACGCGTGATTATTTTTGGCCCCCGTTATGCGGGCACATTGAAGATCCATAAGAATGTACTGCATTTGCAGACGGTCGAACCGCTTAATGCGCCAGCATCGGCAATAAAATTATACACGGCATCCAATACGCCTCTGGTCTTCACGGCTCCGCCCAACGCCGCCATGCCAGTGCATCCAGCCGCCCCAGTGCTCAAACATTGGAAACTGCGCTTAGCCGACACACCTGCCCGCTCAAGCTTCAATGCCAAAACATGGCTGCCTGTCACCAATCCTCTGCCTATGGGTGCTGATGATTATCCCGGTTCCTATGAATGGTACCGCACGCAGATTACAGTTCCCGCCGCCGGTGCTTATGAGTTGGAAATCAAATCCGTTAAAGACTGGGGTGAAGTATTTGCCAATGGCGTATTGCAAACGGATATTGCCGGACAAATTGCCCATATTCAATTAAAGGCAGGCCTTAACACGCTGGCGATTCTTACCATCTGTGATGGCCGGCGCAAGCACTGGACCTATTCCGGCCCGTTTGCGTCCATTGCTCGAAAAGGTCTGTGGGGTCCGGTGCGGCTTGTGCATTTTGTAACCCAATTTCAAGCCGTTAATCTCGGCGGTGTCACGGGCTGGACGTATCGCCGCCTTTCCGGCCCGCACCTCAACGCCATGATGCAGGTTATGGAAGACCGCGGCAACATGACAAAATTCAAGCCCCTGCCCCGGGCACCGGGCCTGATACCAGCCCGCCGCGGCGCGCTCTGGTTTCGTGTGGCATTACCGGAAATGACGGCTGATCACCTGGTACTGCGTTGGAAAAATCTTCCCCGGGGTTCCGTGGTGGTCTTTAATTCCGCACGCCTGGCAGTTATCCGGGCTAAGACCCGCTCCGCCAAGCGGGCGGCGCAATTCTGGCATCACCAGTCCGGCAATGTTCTAAGTGTGCTGATTCCCACACGCGGCAATCCCTTAAAGGCGTTCCCCGCCCTGGGCTTTGAGCATTATCAGTACACGTCAGCCATTAAAGATAAGGGGTTGATCACCTCCTGGCGCATGCACGGCGGCCGGGTGGATACCGGTTCTCACTGGCATGTCTTTACCCATGCACCTGATGCCCCCTGCTACTATCGGGCCACCTTTACCCTGCCCCGCTACAGCTATGGCCAGCATCCGGTGCTCCGGGCGGCCTGGGGCTATTGCGGCGGCGGTTATATGTGGCTTAACGGCCATAATCTGGGGCGCTACCCTGATCCGGTGATGACGCAGGGCGTATACCTGCCTTCGTGCTATTTGAAACCCGGCGCAAATACGCTGAAAGTTTTTGATGAATCCGGCCACTCGCCGCTGCGCGTAAAACTGGTGCTGGAAAAGGCCGCCGCGCGGCGTGATATCACCATGACCTGCGTAACCAAAAAATGAACGCCACCGCCCGCCGAGCACCGGATGGTTAATCGGGTGGTTGGTCCAGTGCCGCCAACCAACCACCGGGTTATCACCACGGTGCTCTGTGACACCATGCGCCCGCCGGAGTCGCCACCGCTTGCAATTAAATCGCTGTGCTTATACAAACTGCTGACGCCATAATGCCCGGCGGGCGTTACTTGCCTGCCCTGGGTGAAGCTTTGGAAGTTTTTGGAGTATTCCCTGATGTACTGGTCCCGCACCCTGATCCCCACCAGCCGCGAAGCGCCCACCGACGCGGATATTCTCTCCCACAAACTTATGATCCGCGCGGGCCTGATCCGCCGCATCAGCGCCGGGGTGTATGACTGGCTGCCCCTGGGCTGGCGGGCCATGCAGAAAATCAACGCCATTATCCGCCAGGAAATGAACGCCATTAACGCGGAGGAAAGCCACATGCCGGCCCTGCTGCCGGCGGAATTATGGAAACAGACCGGCCGTTATTTTGATTACGGGGCGCTGCTCTTTAAGCTTAAAGATCGAAAGGGCACCGAAATGATCCTCGGCCCCACCCATGAAGAATGCGTCACGGAACTCATTAAAGCCTACGTCAGCAGCCACAAACAACTTCCCATCACGCTCTATCAGATTCAGACCAAATTCCGGGATGAAGCCCGGCCGCGCAACGGCATGTTGCGCGTGCGCGAATTTTTCATGAAAGATGCCTACAGTTTTCACAGTTCCCTGGAAAGCCTGGATCATACCTATCATGATATGTACACGGCGTATGTAAACATTTTCCGCCGCTGCGGCATTCCCGCCATTGCAGTAGAGGCTGAAAGCGGCCCCATCGGTGGCGATGCCAGCCATGAATTTATCTGTCCGTGTGAAGCCGGCGAAGATGTCATTGTTCGAGCCGCTGATAACTCCTGGGCGGCCAATCTGGAACGCGCGGGCCGCAGCACGGCAACACCGGCGTTTTCCGCCGCTCCGCAGCAGCCTGAGGCGAAACTGGAAACAATCCAGACGCCGGACGCCGCCGCCATTGATGCCGTCTGCAAACTCCTGAACATCCAACCTGCGCAAATGATCAAGACCATGGTGTTTCGCGCCGGCGATGCCAAAACCGGGAAATGGGTTATCGCGTGCGTTCGCGGCGATCATGAAATTAATGAAGCCAAAATCCGTCGCATCGCCGGTCCTGTCGAACTTGCCGATGAAGCCGCCGCCCGAGCCGCCGGATTTGTCATCGGTTACGTGGGTCCACATGTCGTCAACACCATCCAGGCCGAACTGATTATTGACGCCGACGCATTGTTGATCGCCAATGCCACATCCGGTGCCAACGAACTGCACTGGCATGTGACAAATTTTAACTGGAAGCAGCATCTTTCTGCCGATATGCAGGCCAAAGCGATTATCGCCGATATTCGCAATGTCACCGCCGAAGATAAAGCGCCCAATGGCACGGATCTGATTTTCAGCAAAGGCATTGAACTGGGGCACGTCTTTAAGCTCGGCACCAAATACAGTGACGCCCTGGGTGCCGTCTACAGCGATGATAAACAGCAGAGCCACAGCGTCATTATGGGGTGCTACGGCATCGGGCCGGGGCGCATTTTGGTTGGTGCGTTGGAAACGCTTTCCGATGCTGACGGCATCCGCTGGCCCATGGCCATTGCCCCGTTCCAGGTGATTATTACACCCATTAAATATGAGGGACAGGCCCGGGAAGTGGCCGACCGCCTGCATCAGGAATTCTCCGCCCGCCATATTGACGTGCTGGTGGATGACCGCGACCAGCGGCCCGGTGTAAAATTTAAAGACGCCGATCTCATTGGTATTCCGCTGCGGATTGTATTAGGTGATAAATCTTTAGCGGCCGGACAGGTGGAACTCAAAGCCCGGTCCCAAAAAGATCCGGAAATGGTAAGCATCGACACTATTGTCGAACACGTTACCAAGCTGGTACAGGCGTAAACATTCGGCGTAAGCATTCAGCGCCACAACCGCTGGTTCGTTACACCATCACCGTTTGCCGCACGCCGTTGCTGATCTGCCTGGCCGTGCGCTCCAGCAGATACTCCTGCCCCTGCAGCAGATGATTCAATTTTTTCAGGGCCGCCATTTCAATCTGCCGCACGCGCTCCCGCGTCACACCCAGGCGCGCCGCAATCTGATCCAGGGTGAAGGTGCCGCTCACGCCAATGCCGTTACGTAATCGCAAAATAAACGCCTCGCGCGGTTCCAGGTGCGTCAACGTAAGTTCAATCACGCGGGCCAGTTCATGATGCTCCACCGCCGCTTCCGGTGCCGGTGTCCGGATATCTTCAAGCAATTCATGCACCGCGACGACGTTTTCATCCGCAGATTCTGTAAATCCGCCCGCAGCGTGCATCGTGCAGGATGCCTTACGTGCCGCCGCCACCATCGCAGCACTTAAATTCATTCGCGTGGCCAGTTCGCCATCCGGAATAGCTTCACCGTTGCCGTCACGACTATTAATGGTTTCCCCCTGCAAACGTGCAATGCGCTGGCTCATATAGGCCGGCAAACGGATGGGCCGCCCGTGGTGCATGAGCGCCTTGCGAATGGCCTGCCGCACCCACCAGGTAGCATAGGTGCTGAACCGCACGTCTTTATCCGGATCAAATAAATCAACCGCCCGCACCAGGCCGATATTCCCTTCCGCCACCAGATCAATCAATGCCACGCCTCTGCGAACATAGCGGCGGGCGATGCTGACCACGAGCCGCAAATTGCAGCGGATCATTTCCTGCCGCGAAGCCGGATCACCCCGTTCCCGAATTTGCCGCGTTAAAGCCCGCTCCTGCTCAGCCGTTAACAGCGGAAACCGGCGTATCTCTTCCAGATACCACTGCAAATCAAGTTCATGTGCCATGCGACGTTCTCCCTTCAATACCCTTCCAGACCAAATTTTTCTCTCAAAGAGCTGATTCAGATGCGTACAACGTAGAATCAACTGATAGATAATGTACAGACTTTCATCGGTCTTTTGCAAGTGAAAAATGGAATATTTTTCCGCAGGGCACCGTCCCATAAATTTACATCGCGGCGACCGGCTCGCTTCGCGCCGTACCGGCATTCTCTGCCAGTCTGCCAAATATGGTTAATCCGTGCACAACGCACAGCTTGATGGGCACAATTTTGCCTTCCAGATGCGCTGGGCCGTCAAATACCACAATTTGATCCGCAGTCGTGCGACCGGTTAATTGAATGGACCCATCCCGCGAATTAAACCCTGAATTCCCCAGGCTCGCATTTGAGTTTCGCATGGCTCCGGCCAGACGTGATCCCAGTTCAACGCGCGGGCCCGAGGCTTTCGCCTCCTGAGCGCCCTTTAGCGCCCCCGCAATGACCGATTCCGCCGGATGCTCCCATCCGCTGGGGCCTTCACATAGCACGTCTGCGGTGGAATTGATAAGCTCGCGATTGAGTTGTTCGCAAATGTCATTTTGCAGCGCCAGCAAATCCTGATGGCGCGACCGCTTCACCGCCTCCGGGACATCATCTTCATACCGCCGGATGGCCGCGGTGCCGGGCCGCGGGGAATATTTGAAAATATAGGCATTTTTATAGCGCGCCCGGGCCGCCAATTCCCGCGTGGCCTGATAATCCGCCTTGGTCTCGGTGGGAAAGCCCACAATAAAATCTCCGACGATGGCAATTCCCGGCATAAAACTTCTGGCCCGGTGCAACAACTCCAGATAACTTTCCACCGTGTAGCCGCGGTTCATCAGCTTTAATATCCGATTCGAACCGCTTTGCGCTGGAATATGTAAATATCGACATATTCTGGAGCATTCGGCCATGGTTTGCAGAATATCATCACCGAAATCCGCCGGGAAACTGGTGATGAACCGCAGGCGCGGCAATTCCGGCAACTGATCATGCACGCGCTGGAGCAACTGCGCGAATGTGGTACGCCGCGGCATGGGGCCGCCTGGACCGGATGCCGAAGTATCCTGATATGTATAATGATTGACCGTTTGCCCCAGCAGGGTAATTTCCCGCGCCCCGGCATCCACCAGTCGACGGGCTTCATCCACAATGGCCTGTGGTGATCGACTGACTTCCGGCCCGCGCGTATAGGGCACCACACAATAGGTGCAGAACTTGTTGCAGCCCCGCACCACCCGGATATAGGCCTGATATTTGTTTTTTTCCGGTGAAAAGCTGCGTGACAAATCCAGCAGTTCCAGATGATCCTCGCCCGCCGAGGCCAGCGTTCCGGACCGCCGGGCCGTGTCACCGGCCAGAGCCGCCTGTTGCCGGTGCGTAGCCAGAACGTTTTCCAGCAATCCGGGAAGTTTGTCCAGTTCCCCCGGTCCGCACAGCAAATCCACCTGCGGCAATCGCTTTAACATGCCGATGCCGTCGCGTTCCGCCATGCAGCCAATCACGCCGATGATCAGGTTCGGATCATCCTGCTTGCGTACCTTCAGCCTGCCCAGGCGTGAAAGCACTTTCTGTTCCGATTTTTCCCGCACCGAGCAGGTGTTGTACAGCACCACATCGGCCTGATCGCTTTCGCTGACAAAATCATACCCCCTCGCCCGCAATTGCCCCTCGACAAGCTCACTATCCAGCACATTCATCTGGCAACCGAAAGTTTCAAGATATATTTTTTTCACAGACACTATTTCCATCAAACTACTGCATGGGCGGGCCTTAGCCCGATATCACGTCCGGTGGACGGATAAGCAGTAAATCATATCAAAATCAGACCAAAACACATCATGCCGAAAAGTCGCCCGGCGTTTTTACCCGGATCGGCCGTGCCGGAGCGGTGGGAACGTGGAATCTGGAACCTGGAATCCGGAATTTCAAATTTCAAACCTCAACTTACAGTCCTCGGCTCCGACAACCTCGTGCCTTGCATTACCGGCAAAGCCGGCGGCTTTGTGATAATTCGTGCCCCCCATTATTTGAAGCGAAGCGCTTCCTCATGCTAACTCCTAACTCCTAACTCCTGCGTTCCCGCCACTGCGTTCCCGCCACTGCGTTCTCCCAGCCCTTAACGGATGATCCGCGTGCGGTTACCATATTCCCGCAATGAGACAGTCGTCACCTATTGTGGATCAAGCTACCTATCTCGCGGCCCGCAGCGCGGCCATGATGTTGGGATTTTTCCCCATCAACGCCAATCTGCGAACCGCCCGCGGGTTCGGCTCGCTTTTATGGGCATTTGATAAAAAGCATCGCCGGCGCGGGTTGGAGAATCTCCGTGCCAGCTTTCCCGATTTTCCCCGGAAGGAACTGGAACGCATCGGCCAGCGATCCATCCAACACTTTTGCGAGTTGGCGCTGGACGTGATTTTTTCCACACGCATCATCCATGTCGAAACCTGGCACAAGCATGTCCACTTTCAAAACTTTCAGGCGGCCATGCAGATTATCTTGCGCGGGCAGGGTGCCATTATGGTTACCGGTCATTATGGTAACTGGGAAATTCTGGGCTACACCATGGCCACGCTGGGCTTTCCATCCTATAGCGTGGCGCGACCCATTGATAATCCGCATATTGACGCCTGGCTGCTGGGTGTGCGGGAAAAGCGCGGGCAGATTATTTTGTCCAAACGCGGGGTCACCGCCACGGCCCAGGATATTTTGAAAAACAACGGTGTGCTCGGCTTTATCGCAGATCAGGACGCCGGCCCAAAAGGCATGTTTGTGCCATTTTTTGGCCGCCTCGCCAGCACCTATAAAAGTATCGGCCTCTTGGCCATGCAACATCAGGTGCCGGTGATTATCGGTTATGCCCGCCGCCGGGGTGATTTATTTGATTTCGACATCGGCGTGACGGACATCATTTACCCCGCCGATTGGCAGGCCCATCCTGAACCTCTGCGGTATATCACTGAACGCTACACCCGCGGCATCGAAACATTTGTACGCGAAGATCCCACCCAATATTTATGGATTCACCGCCGCTGGAAAAATCGCCCCCGCCACGAACAAACCCCACCAATAGTTTAATTAGCTCAATGCGGCAGCGTTGAGTTGGCTGCGGAAATAAAATTTGATAACACGATGCACCTCACTTCGTCGCGATTTCGCAATTCTATGGCACGCTGCACGTAGCAACCGTCCGCCACCGTCGATGAACACCAGCTGCCTTCGCATCCGCCGGGAACACAAGCCAATCATGGCTTCTTATCCTTTGACTCGGCTTTCGCTTTGGCCCGCGGCGCTTTACCTGCCTACCCTTAAAGGGTAATATGGGGTAATGGAAAAGCGAACCCCGCATTACGACTTGGCAACCTGCCAAAGCCTGATTGCCTCGACCGGTGTAGCAAGCTTTACCAGAACGGCTTTGGACGGTGGTCGAAATATGGGGCTGACCTCGGCGGAAATGCTTGCCGTCATAGCAACCTTGGAAGTACGGCACTTCTATAAGTCGATGACGACGTATGCCGACCACCGCGTATGGCAGGATGTCTACCATGCGCCGACGCCCGGGAAAAAGATTGCCTACATTAAGATTACGTTACGCCATTGCGCCCCAGTTATCCAATTTAAGGAGAAGTAATGATGAAGACATTTTGTGTATCTTGTAAGGTTGCCAAAGGGATGACACGCTTTCAGGGCCAGACACACTCGGTGGAATATGGCGGCAGTCGTTTAGACGTGAAGGGACTTGCGGGCTGGCGCTGTGAACAATGCGGAGAGGTAGTGTTTGATTCCCGCAGCGCACAGCGCTACGCTGCCGCGGGTGATGAGCTGGTTCTGGCGGCACGAAAAAAGCAGAGCCGCGAATTACGGCGGATTCGGCAAAAATTACATCTGACTCAAGCGGAAGCCGCACGACTTACCGGCGGCGGCCATAACGCTTTTTCTCGTTATGAGCGAGGCGAAGCGGTCCCTTTGCCTGCGACCACCAACCTTTTTAAGTTATTAGACCGCCACCCGGAACTGATCAAAGAGATCGCCTGATCACCGTCTGGTCACGTAGCAACTGTTTGCCACCGTTGACCAACAACTGCCGCCTTCACAAACGCCGCGGAGCAAAGCCGATCACAGCTTCTTAGCCTTCATCTCGGCTTTCGCTTTGGCTTCGGCTTTCCAGCCAAAAAGGGTCATCGGTGCGCCAAACACCAGCAAGACGATTCCCCAATACAGGTTAATATTTACCTTTTCTGTAATATGGGGAATATCATGGGGCGACACCACGCCGTAGCCGACCATGATAAGGCCTACCAGCACAAAGAATATGCCAATGGGTAATCTTAAATCCATCATACATTCGCTCCAGTGCGGCCTGCGCCGCCGGTTATCGCGTTCTGTTTTACCAGAACAACAGGTTAAGAATCAAGGTCAACACCAGGGCTAATACGCCCAGAACAATGGGTTTCTTCCACCAGGGCAAATTGGCATCCTGTGGGGGCTTGGGCGTAAGCTGATACACCAGGCCCACGAGTTCTTCGTCTTTCTTTTTCTTGGTAAACAAACTGACGACAATGGTGGCACCGGCACCGGCACAAAACGCCCATACCGCACCCCAAAAGGCACCCGTGGTGTTGTTATTGTAATGATGCCACAGCGGCAGGCCCGGATAAGAGCGGATAATCCAGAGTGTTACGGACGTGGCCGTGCCAACCAGCAATCCCCACAGCCCACCGGCGGGCGTGGTAAACGTGGCGAACATTCCCAGCAGGAATACCGCAATCAGCGGTGCGTTGACCACGCCGAAGATGGTTTGCGTGTAGCCCATAATACCGGATTGCCCGCGCACCACATACGCAAAGCCCACGCTGATCACGATGCCGACAATGGTCATAATCCGCCCCACCCACAGATAATGTTTATCCGGGGCATTGGGCTTGATAAACACGGCGTACAGGTCATAGGTAAAGACGGTGTTAAACGCGGTCACATTACCCGCCATACCGGACATAAACGACGCCATCAGGGCCGTTAACCCCAGGCCCAGCAGGCCTGCGGGATAGTACTTTGCCATCATCAGAGGCATGACGTTGTTAAAGGATTCGGTGGCTGGAATCAGGTGGCCGTTCACCGTGGTGTTTCCGGGAAATAGATGCGGCAGCAACGGCAACGCCAAAAGCCCGGGTAGAATCACGATGAACGGAAATATCATTTTCGGAAACGCCGCCAGCAGCGGGGTGCGTTGCGCTGAATTCATATCTTTGGCGGCCAAGGCCCGTTGCACCACCAAAAAGTTGGTACACCAGTAGGAAAAGGACAGCACAAAACCCAGGCCCAGTACCACGCCCGGCCAGGTGATGTGCATGGGATTATTCTGCGTGAGCGTATTTTGAAAGGTGTGCATCCATTGCGTTGCCGGCATCTGATGTACCGCAGTGCCCGGCTTGGCGGCCGCGGCGGCCACCTGGTCCGGCGTAAGGAAAGGCAGTTGATGCGTGGCAATCCATTTCTTAAAATGCGCCCAGCCATGATTGGCGATCAGCGCGATAATGGTCATGGGGGCGATGCCCAGAACGATCAGGAAAAATTGCAGCACTTCGTTGTAAATGCTGGCCGTCAAACCGCCCATGAACGTGTACACCAGCACCACCAGCGCCGATACCCATACGCTCTGCGCGAAATGCCAGCCCAGGAAGTCCTGCATGACCACCGCCAGGGCATACATGCTGATACCCGAAATTGCCGGGGTAAACACGGCGAACGTGAAGGCGTTGATAAATCGGGCACCTTCGTTGTAACGCTTTTTCAGAAACTCCGGCACGCTGCGAACTTTGCTGCCGTAGAAAAAGGGCATCATCGCGATACCCATAAATACAATCGCGGGAATGGCACCAATCCAGTAATAATTGGCGGTCATCATGCCATATTCATATCCCTGTTGAGACATGCCCATGACTTCCAGCGCCCCGAGATTGGCGGAAATAAAGGCCAACCCGGTAATCCATGCCGGCAGACTTCTTCCGGAGAGGAAAAAGTCCTCACTGGTTTTGCTGCCGCGACCGGTGATAATACCGATCCCGACCACAAAAAGCAGATACACCACCAGAATCGCCCAGTCAATCCCGTGCAGATGAATAATGGCGCCGGAATGCGGCGCTGCCACTGCTACAGCGGCGAATAATGTACTAATATCCACTCGTTTCTCCAAGCCACAGGTTTTTCAAAATGGGGCGTCAGGCTTTCCGCGCGCCGACGGTCGTGCGGATTCGCACGAGTATTTGCGAGTATGTTATCAAGTCGCGGGCTTACGTCAATTGGAATGGTTACCCCGGGGCACTTTGGGCGTGGCAATTCTTCCGGCCACCCCGCATCAACCCGACCGGCGAGCCGCCGGGTTTATCCCGGTGGGCTTGAGCATTCCTGTGAAAAGGCGGCTTTTTTACCCCGCCCGGAAAAATTGCCACGCCCGGCACTTTGCCGGCGGTGCCAAAAGCCTTAATATATCGTCATGACAACAGGATTAATTACGCAGAATCAGACGTGGGATGTCGGCAAAGTTGGCGGGCAATGTGCCCAGTGTGCAACCGAACTTCCACCGGGCGCAACGTGTTGGGCGGCACTGGTGGAAGTGCGGTCGCTGCCGGCGGCACCGACCGAATCCAAAACTCCGCTCAGCCCCTGGCAACGCCTGAATTTCTGCCCGGAATGCTGGAACTCCGGCAAGCGCCCCACTGCGCCGGTGGAAATGTTTTCCTTCTGGAAAACGCTGGTTCCGGAATCGCAAAAGAAAGCCAGAACCTTTGTTGATGACACGGTGCTGCTGGATCTGTTTAACCGCCTGGCAGACCGCGAAGATATTCTGGACCTGCGCTTCCGCTTTGTTTTGGCGTTGCTGCTCATGCGCAAACGCCTGCTGAAATATGAAGGAACTTCCGCACTTCCGGAAGTATTGAAGGCCAAATACGCTGCCCTTACGCCGCTGCCGGAAGCATGGAACATGACCCAGCGCGGCGGCATTGCCGTCATGGTATTTAACCCCCACCTGACCGCCGAACAAATCGGCGAAGTATCCCAGCAACTTTCGGGAATCCTGGCCGAAGAAATCTGAACTTCAATGATCACGGATCACGGATCACGGATCAATGGCACAGCGGGGAACCTGGAACCTGGAACCTGGAATTTCAAATTTCAAATTTCAGATCGCAAATCCGCCGTCGGCCGCCCCGATAACATCGTGCCTTGCACCACCGGCAAAGCCGGCGGCTTTGTGTCTTTTGCTCGAACCAGAAACTCAGCGTCCCGCTTCCAGCAAAATAGCAGCGCAGCGCTTCAAAACCTTCTAACTCCTAACTCCTAACTCCTGCGTTCTCGTCGCTGTCCCCTGTAATCTGTCAGGACGTTGACAACTGTAACCTGTAACCTGTAACCTATAACCTGCAACCTGTAACCTGTAACCTGTAACCTCGCGTGCCCCCCGGCCTATAACATTTCAGGACTTTTTTTGATGGATTTTACTTGCATTGGTGTTGCGGCCAAGTTATACTTCCTTCTGTTGTGCAGTAATTAGCGCAACAGGGAAAGCCCAGAGAGCTTCTTTGCAGGGACGCGAGATAATCTCTCTTATTTTTTGTTTTTTAAGCTG
>JAJZGH010000365.1 GCA_021798635.1 Planctomycetota bacterium
ATGTTTCCTGTGCATACTGCCGGCGTCTGGGTCTATCCAATATCCCGGTTGCGGAAGAGCGGCAACGCAAATGCCGCCCCGAACGGACTCCAGAATTGACGCCACCAGTGTCGGCTTTGCATGGAACGGCGGCGGCTGCGATGGGAAGACGGATATAAAAGTATTTAACCGGCAAGCTCCTGGCGACAGGCGCTCTTCTGTCAACAACCCGTAACTGGAACCTGCCCAACCTCCCCTTGTTTTTGGCTATGGAGGCCTGCTATAATAGGTGGGGCTTGACGTGGAACACAGCAATCAGGTCGGCACCGTTTGGTTTCTTCCGAACAGTGCGGCACTGCGATTGCTCGCATAGGCGACGGTAGTCGGTGGTTGTCAGGCGTGTTTGCGGGAGTATTTCGTGGGACCGCGTATATCGGTTTGTATCCCGACGCATAACCGTTCGGGTTTACTGCAGAAGACGCTGAAGAGTCTGGCTGCGGTGGAACCGTGCCCTGATATAACTTGGGAAATCATTGTCGTCGCGAATTGCTGCACAGATGATACGCTGCACGTCGTCGATGCACTCAAAGACCACGTACCTGTTAAGTTGTTGATAATCGAAGAAGCGGACCTTGGTGTGGTGGCAGCGCGAAACCGGGCGTTGCGACATGCACGCGGCGAGATCATCGCCTTTTTGGATGATGATGTGCTCGTTCGCCCGCTGTGGTTGTGTGAACTTGTAAAAGCTTTTGACTCCCAACAACCTGATATGCTTGTGGGCCGGGTTTATCTGGACTGGCATAAATTGTCCCGTCCTACTTGGTTTGATGCCGGTATGGGCCAGTATCTCGCGCAGGTTGATCTCGGTGATGTCCCCATACTTTTGCAGAATCCATTGGGGGCGGGGGCTAATCTGGCGATTACCCGGGACATGCTGCAACGTATTGGAGGATTCTGCTGTCCGTTGGAGCGCACGGGTAAACGCACGGCCGGGGAAGATACTGACTTGATAGCTCGAGCGATGCGCGCCAAGGGGCGTGTGCTGTATGCCCCAACCGTGACGGTGGATCACTATGTAGCGGCGGCAAGATTGACAGTCCGATATCTGAGAGGGGTCGCGTTTGATGTGGGCATGGCGGAGTACCTGATCGCGCCGAGTATCAGCGCAGGTGAACTGGCGGCAAATCTGGGCAAGAAAATTCCGCGTTTGCTTCAACGATCGGTCCGCTGGCTGCTGGTAGTGCCATTTAATCAGCGGGCGGCGGCTTGTTTGCGCGTCAGCTTGGCAAAAACACGCGGAAATATTGGGGGAATCATGCTTTGTGCCTGGCGTAGTATGTTGGGGCGCTCGGTGAGGCCGCCGGCTTTCGGAGACTTGCCCGAGTTGTCGGCCACCATTGCTTCCGGAAATTCAGCGGCTCCGGCGGATCAATTAATGGCCGGTACGCATGGTTAATTCGGACGCGGCCGCTTGAGAATTACCAATGGTTCCGGGAAAATGAGGTTCTGCTCGATACAGCGGCCAACGCCGCACGGTCAGAAATGCCTGGAATTCTTTTATGACCTCAACAACCTGCACCGGTCATTGTAGTTTGCCCGTCCCAATTGGCGGGGCGTATGGTAAGGCGCGGGTGTGTATCGCATCACCCGATATTTCCGGCCCGATTAAAAACGGTGGGATTGGCAGCGCTTACACCGCACTGGCAATGGCACTGTCCCGCGGCGGACACGACGTAACTATTTTGTATCCGCATGGCACGCATAGCGAAGATGGCCCGATTACTCAATGGGTTGAATTTTATGCCGCGCATGGAATAAGATTTATCCCGCTTTCCTTACCGACCTGTACCACACTGGCAGGCAGCAAAGCCATGATACTTAGTTACACCGTTTTTGAGCATTTTCGCACGTGTGCTGCGCGCTATGATGTTATTCATTTTCCGGAATGGCTGGCTTTGGGTTACTACAGTATTCTGGGAAAAAAGCAGGGGCTGATCCTGCAAAACAGCACGATTGTCCTGGGCTTGCACAGCCCGCACCTGTGGAATATGCGGTACAACAATGAACCCGTACTCGATGCAAATATCTTAACTCTGGATTTTATGGAACGCCAATGCGCAGCGTTGGCTGATGTGGTCGTCAGCCCCAGCGCATACATGATTCAGTGGTGCCAGGGGCAGGGGTGGACGTTTCCGCCTGATACGTATGTACAACCTTATGTAGTGCCTGTGGCGAAAGGGGCAACGAATCCAAACGCGGCGGCTCAAAATAAAATCACGGAAATGGTCTTTTTTGGACGCCTGGATATCCGCAAAGGGTTGCACCTGTTCTGCGACTCGGTGGATCAATCCCGGCTATGCGACAGGCAGGATGTTGCCGTCGTATTTCTGGGCCGGTCGGTGGACGGCAACGGATTAAACTCTACCGAGGTCATTCGCCGGAGAAGTAAAAACTGGCGGTGCCCGGTGAAGCTGATAACGGACCTTGGCCGCGATGAGGCGGTAGAGTATTTGCGCCAGCCGGGGCGGTTGGCGGTTATTGCATCCTTGGCGGACAACTCCCCCAATACCGTTTATGAATGTCTTTCCAACAGGATTGCCTTTATTGCCGTGCGTACCGGCGGCATTCCGGAAGTTATCGCACGCGAGGATTGGCCGCACGTGCTTTGCGATCCGGACGTTTCCGCGTTGGCCACGCATCTGAAACATGCAGTGGAAAATCCCCCCGCTTGCGCGCATCCCGCCATGGACTTTGCGGCCAATGAACAGACTTGGAATCGGTGGCACGCGCATTTTGCGGAGGCGGACACCGTGCGTGAAAAAGCGGTGGCCAGCGGTGCCTACATCGCTGCCGGCTCTGCCGGCGGTGGGGCGCGTCGAGCATCCGCAGGGCACGTGCCCGACCGCAGCGAAATGGGCGATGGCGATCCCGCCGCGGAAACATCTGCGCAAGCTCCGCTGCTAACCGTGTGCCTGGTGCAACAAGGTACGGGGACCCAGACCCTGCGCGCCATCCACAGCCTCCAAACCCAGGATTATTCCTCCACGCAGGTTACTCTGCTGCTTAAATCAACCGGTGGGGCCGATACGGGCAGCCTGCCGCCGCAAGAGAAAATGCAACTCATTAACCGCGGTTGGAAAATTATTTATTTTGCCGAGTCGGATGGCAAATCTCCCTATGATTCAGCAGTGCAATATGCTCAAGGCACGGTGCTGCTTCTGATGGATGACAGCGGCAGTCTGGTGCCCCATGCGGTGCGCACGCTGGTAAACGCGATGCGGGCAAGTGCCGTGGATATTTTGACCGGTGCCCAGGGCCTGTTTGATGAGACCCCCACACCGGATTACAGTTCTGCACCGCGGAAAATTCAGTTATTTTCCGGCTGTCCGGCGGCGGGATTGTTCAGAAATGTTTTCGGCGGCCATGCAGTATTAATAACATCGGCAGCATTTAAGGAGCTTGGCGGATTTCGCGCGACAACACAGGAATCGCAGGAAATTTCAAATTCTGCCGCCTGGTGGGCGTTCTATGCGCGGGCAGCCCTGTCCGCCTTGAGGATGCAGTGTTTGCCGATGCCGGTGCTGTGGGCCTGCGTGGCGGAACAGCCCGATACGGGGGCACCGGGG
>JAJZGH010000105.1 GCA_021798635.1 Planctomycetota bacterium
ATGGGTGCGGTCATGGGGTATGGTGTCCTGTAAAAAAGCACGGCCTTAACGGAACAGGGCAATAATGGCGGTTTGTCCATGAATAAAATTGCGCCCGCCCACGGGGCCTAATTCACCGGCACAGAAAAACCCGGCCACGGGTATGGCCCCCACGACTTCGCGAAGGGCCTGAATATCATGATGCGGCGTACCGAAGAGATTCATTCCACGGCCGTTGCAACTGAACATCAGCGCTCCGTGCGGCACTTCAGCCAGCATTAATTCTCCCTGCAACAGCAGTCGCAGGTCTTCATCCGCCGATCGTGCGTCCTGCACGTGCAACCGGATAATCTGTCCGGGCTGTACAAAATCACCGATGGAAATGCTGCCATCGGACCGATGAATTTCCAGGATATTGCGAACCAGAAAATCTCCGCGGCCGAAATTTCCCTTACGCTGGTCAATCACCCGTCCGATCAGCAGGCTGCGCTTTTGAATGAGTTCGCGGTCCTCCATGGACAGACCGGATATCATATCCCGCACGGCTGTCATGGCGGGCCGGCCATCGAGCATTTGAATATTATTTTCGTGCCCCTGCGTGATGGTAAAGGTAGGACCAACCGGGCGACACCCCTGCGAGACGACGCAGTCAACCTCCAGCGGCCCGGCAAATGAGACGCCGATCATGCCGCTATTGAATATATGATCATTAATAGCCAGCCGTGTTTCGCCAGGTCTTTGCACGCCGCTGGCCATTCCCCCGACCACCGGTGCATGGGGAAATTCCCTGGAGCAGGCATCGAGCAACTGAACCACGGGCGTGGTAAACGGGTCCGCCAGCATGATAAACAGCCGCAAATTCGGTCCCGCCTCCAGACGTGCGCGCAGGGTGCTGTTTTCACCGAGCAGCTCAGACCACTCCTCATCGGCAAAGCGAAAATGATCCACCGTAACGCCGGGCAGGGAAAAGCCGATGGCGGACACCGCCGGCTTGCGTTCAATTTCCCGATCCACTCCCAGGACACTTTCCGCGGTGCAGGCCAGAAGCGTTCTACAATGCGTGCGTTCAATGAGGCCGCCGGTAATGCGCGAAAAATCCACTTGCAATAAAGAGGAAACAAAAACCACCAGCAGATCGATGGGCAAATCACCCATTTGGCCAATGAGCTGATCCGCGAGACTTGCAATGATGATGTCGGGGTCAGTTGCGGTTACAATAGCGGAAGATAAACGCATTAATAAAAACTCCTGTCGTTTCAGCCAGTATAGTTATCCATGCCACCGCCAGCCAGCGAATCTTCGGCTGCCAAGAGACATCCCTGCGCATTGGGGCAGATGGACGGCAGTTTTGAGATCGCATGTGGGGTCGGAGTGCGGACTTCTTTTTAATGCTACTGTATATACCAATTTATACCACATTATTTCCCGATGTGGAATAATTAGGAATATTTCGGTATACTTTTAAAAATGGATGAGATTACCAACCCATTTTCACCCGGTGCCGGCTCGCGTCCTCCGGCCTTGGCGGGTCGTGAAGAAATCCTGCATCAGGCCCACGTTCTTCTGGAGCGCGTTAAACAGGGGCGGCCGGAAAAGAGCATCTTATTAACCGGCCTGCGGGGGGTGGGGAAAACGGTCCTCTTAAATGCCATTGAACGCATGGCCGCAGACACGGGCTATCACGCCCTCGCCATTGAGGGCCGAGAAGATCAGCCATTGGCCCCATTAATTGCACAATATTTACGAAAGGTTCTTGTAGCGCTGCTTCCGGCACCAGGTGTCGGAGAGAAAACCAGACAAGCCTTGGCGGTGCTGGGCAGTTTCATATCAACCTTCAGCGTCAGCGTAGGTGAGGTGGGCCTCAAGATGGATATTGCGGCCGCACGGGGTCGTGCGGACAGCGGCAATTTGGAAATTGACTTACAGGAATTGCTGGTCGCGGCCGCGGAAGCTGCCGCCGAGCACCATCGTGCCATCGCAATATTTATTGACGAGGTGCAATACTTCAGAGCGCCGGAACTTAGTGCCATTCTCGCCGCCATGCATAAAATTCAGCAGTTGGAGCTTCCGCTGGTGCTTGTTGGTGCGGGCTTGCCGACGCTGCCCGCCATGGCCGGCGACGCCAAATCCTACGCCGAGCGGCTGATAAGCTTTCCGGAAATTGGTCCGCTATCCGCACTGGATACCGCCAAAGCCCTGCGCGAGCCGGCATTGGCCGCAGGTATTGCATTTGACGATCATTCACTGGCGGAAATTTTTAAGTTAACATCCGGGTATCCTTATTTTGTGCAGGAATGGGGATCCGAAGCGTGGGTGCAGGCTGTCAGCAGCCCCATTTCCCTGAATGTCATTCAACAGTGCACCCCGCGGGTCATTGCACGACTGGATCGCAACTTCTTCCGTGTGCGCTATGACCGCCTCACACCCGGCGAAAAGAATTTTTTACGGGCCATGGCGGAATGCCGCAGTTTACCGATACACACCGGTGATCTGGCCGAATTGCTGAAAGTAAGGGTTTCCACGTTAGGTCCCCTGCGTTCCAAGCTGATAAACAAAGGGATGATTTACAGTCCTGCGCACGGCGAACTGGCGTACAGTGTTCCGCTGTTCGGCGATTTTATGAAACGCGTCATGCCGAAACCGGCACGCGTCGAAAATTGAGAGCAGCCCGATTTGAGCGGGTGAGAGTAGAACAGGTGAAACCGAAGAGCAAATAAAGTTGAGGCATGGGAGCGGCTGTCGCCGAGGAAAACACGGCTTCCTGCGGTCTGCTTTTTGCTTTCCATTCTCAAACCTCAATAGCGCGACTTTGAGATTTCAAAATTTGAACCTTGAGATTTGGGAACCCCGGAGTTTATCCGCACAATCCGCGTAATCCGCGGTCATTTTTATTGAGGGACGCAACGGGATTAAACCGCGGATCAACCTGATTACGCGGATACGGTGGAACTCACCCTGTTGCCGAGGCTTTCAGTAATTCTGGAAACGTGGCGCGAAGTATCTCCACCTTCGGCAATGCTACGCACGCGATGTAGGGTTGCTGGGGATTTATCGCCGCGTAATCCTGATGATATTCCTCAGCGGGGTAAAACTTTTCCAGGGGTTCCAGCGTGGTGACTATGGCATCCGAAAACAGGCCAGTTGCGTCAAGCTTCTGGATATACGCTGCGGCAACATCATGCTGTTGCTGGTCACTGTAGAAAATGGCTGATCGATATTGCGTGCCGACATCATTGCCCTGCTGATTTAATTCTGTGGGATCATGCGCGACGGTAAAAAATATTTTCAGCAATTGGCCGGCTGTGATAACAGACGAATCGAAGGTGATTTTTACGGCCTCGGCATGACCGGTGCGCCCGGTGCAAACCGCCCGGTAATTAGCTGTATCCGCTGAGCCGCCCGCATAACCTGATACCACATCCTGCACACCGCGCAATTGTCGATATACAGCTTCCACGCACCAGAAGCACCCGCCGGCGAGAACCAGGGACTGCGTTGCCGGGGTGGATGGCACGTCAATGGGCGGATCGGGAATGGTGGTATTCATACGTTGGTTTTCCAAAACGACAACTTAGTACCCTGCATTGTAGGCAGGAAAATCGCCGCAACAAGCCATCGCAGCGCAGCCACAGCCCCCAGGAGCCTGTCCGAGTAATGGCCCGGTTGCGACAGCGTGATTCTCTCGGCGGGGCGTGGTGCCATGGAGCACCGTGGTGATAACCCGGTGGTTAGTTGGCGGCATGGGATCAACCACCGGATTACCATCCGGTGCTCCCGGGGCGGGGTGCGTCGCATCGCGTTGCATTGCGTTATCGCGCATCGCGTAGCGTGGCGTTATGGAGCACCGTGGTGGTAACCCGGTGGTTGGTTGGCGGCATGGGATCAACCACCGGATTACCATCCGGTGTTCCCGGGGCGGGGTGCGTCGCATCGCGTCGCATTGCGTTATCGCATCGTGGAGCGTGGCGTTATGGAGCCGCGCCGCGGAGAGGGGCAAAAAGCACACCGCCTCGCGGGGTGGGCCTAAAATGCCCTGTCTTGCAGGATAAAGCGTTGAAATCCGCAGGGCGATTGACTTTGCCCGTGGGGGCGGGCATTATTGCTACATGGAAAACCTGAACAAAATTATCGGCGAAGGCTTTACCTTTGATGATGTCCTGATGGTACCGGGGCGGAGCGACTTTGTGCCATCGGAAGCGGACACGCGCACGCGCCTCACCCGGCGCATTGAGCTTAATTTGCCGCTTATTTCCGCGCCCATGGACACTGTTACGGAAGCGGCGTTGGCTATTGCGCTGGCGCAGGAGGGGGGACTGGGGTGTATTCATAAAAATATGTCCATTGAGCAGCAGCGCACCGAGGTGGAAAAGGTGAAACGATCGGCCAACGGCATCATCACCGACCCGTTAACCTTACCGCCCGATGCCACCGTTGGCCGCGCCCGACAGATCATGAAGGAACAGAATATCAGCGGCATACCTATTGTAAATGCTGACAATAAGGCTCTGGTGGGGATTTTAACGCGGCGGGATTTGAAGTTTATTGAAGGGGACGACAACCATCCGGTACGTGAATTGATGACCCGCACCAACCTGATTACCGCCCCGCCGGGAACGTCACTGGAAAAAGCGGAAATTCTCCTGAATAACGCGCGCGTGGAAAAACTCCTGCTGGTGGATGATCAGCATCGGCTCTGCGGCATGATTACCATGCGGGATATTGATAAAACGCATCAATTTCCCCGCGCCTGCAAAGACAGCCGGGGACGGCTTCGCGTAGGGGCGGCCGTGGGCGTGAAGCAATTTGACCGCGTGGCGGCGCTGATTGAATCGGGCGTGGATGTGCTGGTGGTGGATACCGCGCATGGTCACTCTGCCAATGTGATTGAAACGGTTCGTGAAATTAAACGGAAATTTGATATTGAGGTTATCGCGGGCAATATCGCTACCGCCGAGGCCGCCAAGGATCTGATTGATGCCGGGGCGGATGCTGTGAAAGTGGGCATTGGCCCCGGCAGTATCTGCACCACGCGGATTGTCAGCGGGGTAGGCGTGCCGCAGATTACAGCGATTATGAACGTGGTTGCCGTTGCCGGACCGCGAGGCGTGCCGGTGATCGCCGATGGCGGCATCCGCCACAGCGGAGACATCACCAAGGCCCTGGCCACCGGGGCCAATGCCGTCATGATGGGGTCGCTGTTTGCCGGTCTGGATGAAAGTCCCGGCGAACTGGTTATTCACCGCGGAAGGCGCTTCAAAAGTTATCGGGGCATGGGCTCGATGGGTGCCATGGTGCAAGGTTCAGCCGATCGCTACGGGCAGGCCGGTGTGCGGCAATCCAGTAAGCTGGTGCCCGAGGGGGTGGAAGGACTGGTGCATTATCGCGGGCCGCTGGGAGATTTTGTGTATCAGATGGTGGGCGGCCTGCGGGCGGGCATGGGATATTGCGGGGCACGAACCATTGAGGAATTGCAAAATAAATCGCGGTTCGTACGGGTAACCCATGCCAGTATGGTGGAAAGCCACCCGCATGATATTACCATTACGCGCGAAAGCCCGAATTATTACACCGCCAACAGCGGTGCGGATGAATGAGCCAATCGCGACGGGATAAAGCGCATGGAGAGATTAAATCACAGCCCGCGATCCACTCAACGCTGCCGCATTGAGCTAATTTTCTGCGGCGCGGGAACCCGGCCTACTGGGCGCCGGCGTTTTCGCGCCAGCGGTAGCTTTCGCACTGGCTCCAGGAGGTGAAAATGCGGTTAAAGATTTCTTCATCAGCCACGGTGAGCTTCTGATTGCGACGTTCCATGACAGTGCGGGCTATTTCCAGTGACTTTTCATAATCCAGATGTTCAACGCCCGCATCGGTTACCCAGGCGAAACTGGGAATAAATTTGGGCGGCCGGCTGGTGAGAATATGACTGGAAAAACCAACAACCGTCCCGGTGCTTAGCATGGTGCCTATGCCGATTTTCGCATGGTCACCAATCACCGATCCCATGAATTGCAGGCCGGTGATGCGGTCCTTTCCGCTGATGGGGACGCGCACAACGCCGTATGTATTTTTGAGATTGCTGGTGGTCGTTCCGGCTCCAAGATTCACCCATGAGCCGACAAAGGTTTGTCCTAAAAAGCCATCATGCTGTTTATTGGAATACTCTTGGAAGGTGCAGCCGATGATTTCGCCGCCCACGCGACAGCCGGGGCCGAAGGCGCAATCTTCCCGGATATCGGCACCGGTGCGAACAACGCATTCCGGCCCGATATAAACCGGGCCGGTGATGACACTGTTGGCGCGAATCTGGGTGCCGCGGTCTACGATAATGGGGCCGTTGCGGGCATCCAGGACAGCCCCGGGCAGAATCTGCACATCCTGCCCGATGTACATATTTTCACTCTTTAACAGGTGAGCACCGGGCATGGGTTCACTGAGCTTGGCGGCACCACGGCGCTGGAAGTCATCAAGAAGCATATCGTGCTGGTTTCCCAGAAGATTCCATGGATAGCGAATCATCACCGCATCGATAAGACCGGCGCTGATTGTGGTGATAAGCTTTTCTAAAATCCGCGATCGGACAATTCGTTTCAGATCCAGTTCCGCCAATTTGGCCGGGGATAAATGCACCCAGGTGAAATCCTCCCCGGTCATACCTGCGGTATCAACGGGGGGATATTCAAAGGGATGAGTCATAAGCCAGCGGGCGTTAATAAATACGGTGCTGCGGGTCATATCAATTTTAGGATTTACCGGAATGCGCAGAGCTTCGCGCATTTTCGCTTTAATTGTATCGCGCACGATAATGCCGCTGGGGGGTCGAGGCAAATGCCGCAACATGCGATCCAAGAGGGTTTCGGCCCCGCATCGCAAAAGCGCAGCAGGCCGGGTGTAGGTAAGCGGATAAAGATCCTCCAACCGAAAATCCTCAAGGATATAAATCGGCGGCTGGGAAGAAGGCGCGTCCATGGCAAGCCCTGTCGTATTAATTCATCCGGGCCGGAACTCGTTGCCGACCCCCACTCTCTACCAACTCATCTTATCGGAAAGAACCCATCGGTGCCCATAAAAAAAGCGGCGGTTAATTATAAATAATAAATTATATGCGATTTCGCATTCTCGAATTCCGCAGGTCTATTTGATCCAAAGGGTGATTTATTGACCCGCGGGCGGTTTACCCGCACCATTTGCGATGTGGCGTTGTCGGCCGGCCGTCCAGTTTTGCACATCCAGAGCATCCAAATTGTCCGGTTGCGCTTCAGGGGATTCAGTGCCGGCGGTTTCCGGAAGCTTCCGCCAATCCGGCGTGTATGGCCCACAGATGCGCAAATGAATGTGTTTGAGCATGGGCCGACACCAGCCGCACCCGGTTCCCGCCGAAAGGCAATCGGAAATCTGTGACGCGTGCAGGGGCTTTTCAATACGACAAAAAGCCTCAATTTTCCGTAATCGCACGTGAAAGCAGAAGCAGACCATATCATCGGGTTGCAAAGCCATACAACAATTATACGGCAATTGCCGCTGCGAATCGCTGCCCTGCTAAAAAAACGTCTCAAGCGGTTTGGCGATTTTGCGGAAGGCGGCTGCCGGAAGATGGACGGTGCCCCAGGCTTCGGATCGGGCCTTCATGTGTTCGCGGTAGTCGGCGATGCTGATGGCCAACATGCCGTACCAGCGTTCCTGGAATTGAAATAAATCGGTAAAGGGAGATTTTTCCGGTTCCCCAGGCCAGTGGTACATGAACACAAACATGGCGGTAAAACCTGATCCGAAAATTTCCTGCCATTGACGCAGGTCGTCAATATCCAGGCGGGTGGTCCAGTTGGGCAGCGAAGTTTTGGACTTTTCCGGACGGCAGGCGCGGCCTTTTACGTCCACCAGCAGGTTGTTGCCCCGCGGATGATATACGACAAAATCAAAACTCTTGAGTTTAGCCCCGGCAAAAAGCGCCTTCTTGGCTTCATCCACGGCAATGTAGGGCAAGCCCTTGCGCCGCAGATAATCTTCAAACGCGGCTTCATAATGACTGGTGCGTTTACTGCGCGGTCCCATGTTCAGCATCCCTCAAAACAATTTAAACCATCGCCTGTGAGTTTTTCAGCAGGGCATGTATGCGATCAGGTGCATCCGCAAGGGCAATTTCCGTTTCCGTGCGATCCGCAAGATTTTTAAGCTTGATAATTCCGCGATTTATTTCTTCTGCGGCCAGAATCACCGCAACCCGCGCGCCGCAGGCGGAAGCCTCCTGCAGCAGCTTGCCGATGTTGCGCGTGCTGCGGTAGCTGGTTTGCACATTCAGACCGGGGCGGATAATTACCGAGTGGTCCGGATTCCATTGGGAGCGCCGCAATTCCACGATAAGTTTATCAGCGGCGGCGGAATCTTCTAACGCGTTAATAACAAAAACATCTGCGGGGAGAATCAGATTGGCCGGCAGCTTGTTGCGCTGGCGCAATAGAATTTCCAGCACCACATCGCCCATGCCAAAGCCCACTGCGGGCATGGCCGGTCCGCCAAACATTTCAATAAGCTTGTCATAGCGGCCGCCACCGGCAATGGCCCGATTCTTACCCTGTGCATCAATAACTTCAAAAACAAAACCGGTGTAATAAGCCAGGCCGCGCACCACACTTAAATCAAAGCGGCAAATTTCCGCCAGTCCATTATCCGCCAGGCGCTGCTCAAAGGAGTTGATGGAATCCCGCACATCGGCGGGCCAGGAATTCATCCAGGCGGCCAGAAGTTCAGGCGAATTTTCCGCAGCCGTGATGGCTTCAAAATTTTCGCGTTCCGACTCTGTGCATTGTTGTTGCTGATACAGAGCGTCGCGGGCCGGCAGATCGTATTTTTGCAGACGATCCAGAATGTAATACGCGTTGCTGATGCGATCAGGTGCTACAAACGTGCTGCACAGTGCCCTGGTAAGCAGTTCACGGTGATTCCATCCAATGCGAATATCCGATGCGGTCAGGCCGCATTCCAGCAGAGCATCCACGCATACAGCAAGGCATTCGCGGTCCGCCCGCTCGGAGGCGTCGCCGATAAAATCGATATTCCATTGAATAAATTCCCGCAGCCGGCCTTTTTGCGGCTGCTCAGCACGGTAACAGCGCGGAATGGAAAACCACTTGATGGGGCGGGGAAGTCCGGCAGCTTTTTGCGCAACCATGCGTGCCAGCGTGGGGGTAAATTCCGGCCGCAGGGCCAGATCCCGCTCACCGCGATCAACAAAGGAAAAAAGCTGGGAGACAATTTCATCGCCGCTTTTTACTTTATAAAGATCCAGCGATTCAAACGTCGGGCCGTCCACTTCCTGAAAGCCGTGGCGAATGGAAACTTTCCGCCAGATGTCCTCCATATAGCGGCGTACCGCCATATCAGAGGGGTAAAAATCGCGGGTGCCTTTGGGTGCCTGGAAATTCACTGTCATGGCGAAGAGTTTACGCGAGAACCGGAAATTTTTGAAGAGCCGGAGCGGCTATGGGTTGTTTCGCCGCACTGCGCGTTGTCCGGAAATGTTGCCACGCCCAACGTTTCGTCCCGGTTGGCTGCCCATAGCGATTCGTCTCTTGGAGCGTATAATGCTCGCGGCGCTGACATTCTCGCGCGGCACGCGGAAGGTGCGGCGCAAAAGACCGGGGCGTGATCATAAATATCCCGCTGCGGAGCAAGGGTGGCGCTGTAAATTCCGATTACAGGATAAATCAGTATGGGAAATAATATTCGTGTTACCGTCTGGCATGAATTTCGCCATGAGAAAACCAATGCGGCCGTAAGAGCCATTTACCCGGACGGAATGCACAACGCGATAGCGGCCGGCCTGCGCGCCGCCGGCGGCATGACGGTGCGCACGGCAACGCTTGATGAACCGGAACATGGTTTGTCGGCGGAGGTGCTGGCCGAGACGGACGTGCTGACCTGGTGGGGCCACATGGCGCATCAGGAAGTGCGCGACGACATTGTAGAGCGGGTTCGGCGGCGAGTATGGGCAGGCATGGGGCTGGTGGTGCTGCATTCCGGGCATTTTTCCAAAATTTTCAAAGCGCTCATGGGCACCAGCTGCGACTTGAAATGGCGCGACGCGGACGATCGGGAAATTATCTGGTTTACGGCACCAGGCCATCCGATTGTACAGGGATTGGCGGATCATATTATTATCCCGCAGGAGGAAATGTATGGCGAGCACTTTGATATTCCCGAGCCGGATGAAACGATATTGATCAGCTCCTTTTCCGGCGGGGAGGTATTCCGCAGCGGCGTGACCTATCGGCGCGGCGCGGGAAAAATATTTTATTTCCGCCCCGGCCACGAAACGCATCCAGCCTATCACCAGAAGGAAGTGCTGCAAATTATCGCCAACGGCGTGCGCTGGGCGGTGCCGGTGGCACATTCCAGCGCACAAACCTATGGGAATCATCAACCGCTGTAATCGCGATGTTCCGACGCTGGGAGTTTACAGATTGCTTTAGATTACCTGCCGCGTGCGGGAGAACACCCCATCGCATTTTACGCATGGGGGTGATTGCAGCGGAGAATTTTTTGATCCGTGACAATCATATTCATGGGCATGTCGTGGCTTTCCACGGGAAGCAGGTCGGGGAGAAGTTGCTCTTGAAAACACAGGGCAATCCGCAGAGCACGAAAATCCTTCTGCGATAAAAAGCGATCATAAAAGCCCTTGCCCCGGCCCAAACGATAGCCGCGGCGATCAAACGCCAGCCCGGGCACGGCCACCAGATCAATCCGGGCCAGGGAAATCGGCGTTCCGCCCGCCGGGTCGCGCAGGCCCTGCACCGCGGGATTCGGAGAAGTTTCCAATGATTTAATGGCTACCGGCTCAATCTCCCGTTGTGCCCAGCGCACGCGGGGGAGTGCCACGGTCTTGCCCTCTTTCCATGCCTGAAGCACCAGAGTCGAAGTCTCTACTTCCTGTTCCATGGACAGAAACAACATGATGGTTTCCGCCCGGCGGAATTCCGGTGTGTCCTGCAATTGATGGCACACGTCAAGCGAGCGTGTGTGCCGCTCCTCGGGGCTGATGGCACCGAGAATCGTACGCATTTGATTTCGCAATTCACTTTTTTCCATGGCAATATTTCCTCATCCTGCATTCCCGCCCGGAGCTTGTTGCGTCCCGAGCTGGTGCGATTGCGCTAGGAGCCTGTCCGAGTAATCGCCGGGTTGCGATCCCGGCGCGCCGGGATGATTTTTGGCTCCCATCAAGAAGCGGCGACGATGGCGTACCTCAACAAGATGGTACTCCGAGGAGCCGCGCCGCAGAGGGGGGCCAAAAAGCACACCGCCCCGCGGGGTGGGCCTGAAATGCCCCGCCTGCTTTGTTGTCGGATCTCGCAGACTCATTATTAAGAGTCGGCTCGATCCTCCGCCGCGCATACGGGACATTTCAGACCCATCGCAATCCCGGCCATTACTCGGACAGGCTCCTGGCCTGATCTAATTCCGCAAGCCGTTGAAGATATCGACTTATTACCGCCTCATGGCCGCGGTCTGTTGGCTGATAATAGTGTTTTTCCACGCCCAAGTATACCTGCGGAACATACCCTTCGGGAAAATCATGGGAATATTGATAGCCCTGATGTCCTAAATTTTCTGCCCCGGGGTAATGCGTATCGCGCAGCGGCCGGGGCACGGGAATGGTGCGGCTGTTTTTAACGTCGTCCATCGCCTGATCCACAGCCAGCGTCACACGGTTGCTTTTCGGGGCGCACGCCAGATAGATAGCGGCCTGTGCTAACGTGAGGCGGCATTCCGGCATGCCTACAAATTCCGTTATCTGCACCGCAGCGGCGGCCAGCATAATGGCCGTGGGGTCCGCGTTGCCGATATCTTCCGAAGCGCAAATGGCGATTCGCCGGGCAATAAAACGGGGATCATCACCGGCGGCGAGCATACGTGAAAGCCAATAAACCGTGGCATCCGGATCACTGCCGCGCATGGATTTAATCAGGGCACTGGCCGAGTCATAATGGCCGTCATCATCATATACCATGGCCTTGGCCTGAATCGAATCGCGGGCGATCGGCAACGTAATGGTCAAGGGATGCCGGGCACCATCGGTGGAATCGGTGGAATCAGCTCCTTGTGAAAGTACAGCTATTTCCAGCGCGGTTAAAGCCCGTCTGGCGTCCCCATCGGATATTTCCAGCCAATGGTCCATCGCCTCGGCATCCACGGTGAGGTTCCAGGCACCAAAGCCGCGCACCGGATCATGAATGGCGCGGGTCAGGAGATTGCGTATGTCCTCACGCGTCAGGGGTTCAAACTGAAATATCTGGCTGCGTGATACCAAGGGGGCATTGACGGAAAAGTAAGGATTTTGCGTGGTAGCGCCAATGAGCGTGATGATTCCGTTTTCTACATCCGGCAGCAGTATGTCCTGCTGCGTGCGGTTGAAGCGGTGAATTTCATCCAGGAAAAGAATGGTGCGCCCACCGGTGGTTTCCAGTTGGATTTTAGCCTGCGCCAAAACATCCCGCACCTCTTTAACTCCTGCAGCGGCAGCGTTCAGGCGTACAAAATGCCGGCGTGTGGCACCAGCAATAAGTTCCGCAAGTGACGTTTTACCCGTGCCCGGCGGGCCGAAAAAAATCAGGCTTACAAGGCGATCCGCTTCAATCATACGACGCAAAAGTTTACCCGGTCCAAGAATATGCTGTTGGCCGACAAACTCCGCCAGAGTTTCCGGCCGCATCCGCGCCGCCAGCGGCCGGGCGGCTTTGATGCGTTGTTCTCGGGAAGATGTAAAGAGGTCCGGCACGTTTCATGGTCCTGTTGAAGTTGTGACAATCGTCGAATTCCTTGAGCCACCGCTTTGATCCCCAAAAGTCTGTCCGGGTAATGGCCTAGATTGCAATTACCGGGCGAGGCTCATTGGAGGATTATAGCAGGAATTCGGCCCCGGAGCCTGTGAAAAAAACCCGCAAAGCCACCGGCAAACTGGAGAACTTAACATCAATGAAAGCAAGCATCTGGGCCGTCGGTCTGGTCAATCTTGACTGGGGCTACTTGGGGGGATTCGTCACTCTCTTGCCCAATCCTGCCACTTTAGCCCTGCAATGCGGGTGTGGTATCCAGCAGATAATTCACAATTTAATCCGCTTGCGCGGCGCGCGAGGTTGCCCGCGACCAGCCGCCAGTAATGCTTCGCCCCCCTGCTTATCCATTTCACCAAACCATGCGGCGGTACTGGTATTCATTGGCTCAAGCAGGACACCCCGCCCATGTTTGCGAACGCGTGCCATATTGCCCGGCAGACGAAACGCTTTAGGCAATCGCACCGCCTGGCTTCCACCAGTCACAAATATTTTAGCAATAGGCTGGGCCATAATGGCATACTCCTGATACCTACTTTCAGTATATACAATAAGCGTATGATGGTCAAAGCATGGCAGACGCGCAGCCTTTGTGTTTATTGTCGCCAGAGCGGATCGTCAGCGTCAACGTGAAGAATCGACCGGCTGGAGAGATCGCTGATAATCGGCCACGTCAGCCCGCGCGTGCTAAGCGTCTCAATGATTCCCACACCCAGATAGCGTTTGGCACCGCGGGAACGAAGTTGCACAGAGCAACTGTTACGCACCAGATACGGGCTGGTTTCGATAAGGTTCTGATGCTGAACAATCAGTTCCACATTATTCCCGCGCGAATCGCTCCCGTGCAACACCATGCGAACGGGATATTGATTTCTCATACTACTGCAGCGGGCATAGGCGATTTCGCTTTGCGGGTGCTGAATAATCACCGGGGCGGCGGATTGATCCAGAATAATCAGAGAATCCGTATCGCAGGGGCGGCTGGTGTTGGTATGGTCCCACGCAATGGCCCAATCCTTGCTTATCGCATGGCCGCGCGATATGGCGCGCACATCACGACCTATGCCTGAACCGCCAAAATATTGATCGTAATAACCCAGACCGTCCAGCGGCATATTCAAAAGCATGGTGTCATCGGCAAGGTTAATCTGCCGGATGCTTCCCGTTACACTGGCCATTGGTACAGCCAGAACCCAGCAGTGCTGGGCCCCATCCTGAGAATCCGGTCGCAGCGGCATAATTTGCGGATTGCCCGATTGCAGCGGTCTCAAGGTTAAATCCACATGAATGGCCCGACTGGTGCGGTACCGGGGGCCGGTAATTGTATGTTCCATCGGATAGCCGCGCACCGTTAAGCCCAGTGTTCCATCCTGTCGCAGGGTAACGCGGTTCGGTCCTACCAGACATTCCGGCGACCCCAGGCCGCCGCGGAACGCTCCCGGGGGAAAAACGTTGACCGAACGGAGAATACATTTGCCGCCCTGAAATATGGAGATGGTAGCCGCAGGGTAAAAACTCGGAAGCACCTGTTCGCGGACGGAGCTGATTTTTACACGTGTCGATCGGCGACTGTAGCGATGGAATTCCCGCACATATCGTGGGTGAAAACAAAAGCCATCATACAGGCTTACCGCGACACCGTTGCCGGCGGAATCCATGGCATGGAAATTCCGGCATTCATACGCGCCGGGGGTTTTAAGCTGCCGCCAGCCCGCCTGTTCCCATTCTCCGGTACATTGCCCGGGACCAAAGCCTGCAATGCCCGCCCGCGAGCCGCTGGCGGTGTCCATCGCATCGGCGGCTACCCCGGTTAAACTGCTGTCGGTGAGTGCTAAAGATTGTCTGATCATTAAAAATACGCCTATGCGCAGGCCTGCAAAAAGCACGCCGAACAACCCGCTGTTGTCCGATCCACTGCCAGGTTTTGACTGCGAGAGCCGTCAAGCTCTTCATAATTGCTTATCGGCACAAAGCCGTGCGATAGTTCAACGAACTTTCAGTAAATGCCCGGCCACGCTTCCGGAGTTGCCATAAAAAGCAGTACACATTGGGATACACTGGAATCCCCCCTGCGGACATATTCCGATAATCATGATCCACGCTTCGTATAAAGCCCCGAACCGCGAAGTGTACTGTTAGCTCAATGCGGCAGCGTTGAGTTGAACGCGGAAGGCTGCTCGGTGGCGCACTGCCCTTCGACCCCGTCGCCTGTCATCCAGTGCTGGGCGATATGCGGCGGAGCGTTACGCCGTCCCGGGCAGACATTCGGACGCCATGGGACCCCGCGTGCCGAACGCCGCCGTTGCCAGGTGCCCCGCCGCCAGCGAAGCCTCCAGCGGTTTACTTATAAAATATCCCTGAAAGTAGTCACATCCCAGGGTTTTTAACATGCGCAGCTGTTCCTGGGTTTCCACGCCCTCGGCCGCCACGCGCACATCCAGCAGATGAGCTAATTTGATAATGGTTTGGACAATGGCGTAACCAACTTTATCACTGTTCATCGCGCGGGTAAAACTTTTATCAATTTTCAGGCAACTCAACGGCATGCGGTGCAGGTGGCTAAGCGATGAGCAGCCCGTGCCGAAATCATCGAGATCAATAGCTACGCCTGTGGAGCGCAAGCGTGATAATGTTGCAATCGCGGTTGTGGTGTCGGTCATGGCCATGGATTCCGTTATTTCCAGCCGCAGCCGCTGCGGAGATATT
>JAJZGH010000366.1 GCA_021798635.1 Planctomycetota bacterium
CATGATGGGCACGGAGTCGGACGGGCAGCGATTTTGGAATCGGCATAGCCAGGCAGGAGAGCGCAATTTAACCACCCCGGCATTTCGCATTCACCGGTCACGCATGTTGTCAGCTCAATGCTGCAGTGTTGAGTTCTCCGCGAAATGTGATTTCATAACAAGGTGCTCTTGGATACGTCGCAATCGGCACAGCACCCGCCGCCCCCAGTGCGCGAGAAAAAGGTGTCAGGTACCTTTTTCAAATAAAAAGGTACCTGACACCTTTTTTATGGCACCATTTTTCCGCATTCAGCCGCCACGTGCGTCCTTCGCTCAATGCGGCAGCATTGAGTTCGCGGCGGAAATTCGCCGATCAATAAATCGGGAGGGTTTACGAGGGTTGGCAGCGCTTTGCAGCTGGCGGATGGTGGTGCTGCTGGAAAAGATAATTTTTGGCTGCACTTTTAACAGCGCCCGCACGGTTAACGCCACGCGTTCTCGGATGGCGGAACTGTTTCTTGCCAGGCATACATGAAGTTCTACACGATCACTTAAATCATGCTCCCGCTGCGCGATAATGGCGTAGTCCCGCACATCGCCAATCCCGTTCAGGCAGTCGGCAATCGCCGAGGGAAACAAACTCGAACCGCGCACCTTCAGCAACTGCTGCTTCCGGCCTACGATCGGGCCTAAGCGCGGAGTCGTGCGACCACAGGGACATGGATCGGTGTACAGGGCGGCAATATCGCCGGTGCAAAAGCGTACCAGCGGCATACCCTCCACGCCCAGCGGCGTAACGACTACTTCACCTGGTATGCCGGACGGGACCGGCTCCCCTTGTTCATTTATTATCTCCACTACCGCCAGCTCTGGATTCAAATGCCCCCCCACACACAATGGCCCCTCGGCGAAGCTGCAGCAGGTTTCGGTACACGCATACGTGCTAAGCAGGGGCACCCGCAGATTATCCGCCAGGCGCTGCGCCAGGGCATTGGGACTTAGCGCCAGAGTGCGCAAAGGCTCTCCAATACCAATGACCGCCTGAATTTTCGGCGCATGGTTGTCGCAACACACCGCACCGCCGGCCCCCGCCAGCAGTGACGGCACGGTGATGACAAACGTCCTGCTTCCGGGCTGCAGAAGCGATTGCAGCACGTCGATCTGCGCACAATACGCAGCCCCCGCGCGGATGCACGCCGCTCCTAATTTCTGCGCTCCCAGCCAGTACGCCAAACCCGCAACAAACATCCGGTCCAGTGCCAGCGCCAGAATCAGCGTGTCGCCCCGGTTTAGCCCGGCAATGTTCAAAGCAACTGCCTCATTTTCCGCCAGGCGCTGCAAATCCGCTTCCGTCAGGGGGACACGCAGAGGCTTACCCATAGTACCGGACGTCGTCACCCACTCGCGCACATGTTGATTCGCGCAAGCAAATGCCGCCTCGCCCGCTGCGGCCAACTGATCTTTATACGTCAGCGGAAATTCGACAAGATGGTCCAGCGATTTTATAGTTTTAGCCAACCGCCCGGCATAGAAGGCCGACTTGCCCGCGTGGTTAATATGCCCGCGCAGGGCCTTGAGCTGCATGGCCTGCCAGCGTTTTACCGGCCAGAATAAATGCTTGCCGACCTGACTCACATGGCTTCTGCCTAAACTATCACCTGATGCGCGTTTATTTATCACAGAGTGTCCTGAATAGTACACGTGTCATTGTGCATCAAAGTTTATAGTCAACAGCAGGCAATGGCCAGCATCCCAGATCAGTATTTCGTGCGGAACATGGCGGTCATGATAATGACGATATTGGATTTCGATGTTCTCATGCGAATTCCGGATACGGCAGACGCGCAACGTTCCAGCCGGCCCGGCAAATAAATACCGTGCATGATCACGCGTTCCAGAAAGCAGATGTTTGCGGCGGTGAAAGTTTTTTAACGGCAACGCCGCTGCCGCCGGCAGACGCAGCGCTGATGCGACATCCATTGCAATATGCCGCGCGAGAGCTTTGGGAAACGCTGCGGAAGTGTGCAGCACCTGGCTCGCGTTGCCTGTAACACGCACATCGCACAACAGGGTTCCAAATTCCGACGCACAGGTTACGCGCAGCGTGCCCGGGGATTTACCCTTTATTCTTCCGATCATGCTTACGCGATGGCCGTGCCAGTTTAACGCCGCAAAAAATTGCCGATCCCATTGTCGGGGGAATTTGGCCAGGGCATGGCGCGCGGCAGCGGTGGTTGGCGGAGGAGCCATCGGAGGGCGATACGCCTGCGGCGGCGGCACACTGCAACAGCCTCCCAGCAGGCCTACCAGTAGAATCGCCATGGCCAGCAGTACGATGGTTCGCCAGGCATTTAATACCATCAGGTAAATCCGCCTCTTCGTCGGTGCTGTCGGTGGATTAAGCACAATTCTAACCAGCGGCCCTACCACAAAATAACTCGCCAGATAGCCGCCCAGAATTCCCGCGGTCAATGTTATTCCAATCCAATGCAGCACCGGATGACCCGCCAGAATCATAGCCGCCGTTCCCAGAATGGTCGTGGCAGCGCACAGAAATGTCGCGGAATTGCGATTTTGTATCATGGCACCGCCGGGCCCCAGAGACGGATCACTGGACGCATAAATGCCATAATCCACAGCCACCCCCATGGTAAAAAGTATCGGCACCAGACAAAGAAGGTTTAAGCCGCCGCCCCACCACTGCGCTACACCCAGCAACCAGATAAAGCCAATAGCCAGCGAAAGTGCGGCGATAGCCGCAACGTCCAGCCGCCGAAAATAGATCCACATGGGAATTAAAATAAACAGTATCACCCAGGGGAACAAGCGCTTGGCTTCTAACTGAGCATGATGCGATGCATTCAGATAGAGCACCTGCCCGCAAATGATGGAAACGCCGGGAACCTCACGCCGCACATCCGCGGCCCATCGGGTAGCCAGCGCCGGAGACAACGCTTTATTAAGTTGAACTTTCGAAGAAATGGAAATGTCATGCGGGCCAATAGCGACCACGCCGGGAAACAGCGTGGCTGGTGAATCCTGTAACCGCTGCAACGCCGATGCGGTACCCAATGGCGATTGCCAGGACTTGAGTGCGGAATCAAAAGCACCGGCACGCAAGCCATTCGCGATAGCAGCTTCCGCCAGAAGCGCCTGAGCGTGAACCATCTGTTCAGGCGTAAAAAACGCCCGCCATGCGGCTAACCGCCTTTGCGCGGTTTGTGTATCGGGAAGAATTGCCGATGCGGTGGTGTATCCCGCAATCAATCGCTTCGCTTGCAGCACCTTAAGCCGATGATCTAACGTGTGCAGTTGAGCTAGCGCCCGACCAGCGGACGCTTGATGAATCGTAATCACCCCTGATTGCCGCAGATGCCCCCATACGCCGGAAAATTTAGCTTCGTCATGCTTGAGTGCCAACGATGAACCATCCAAGGATTGCCCGTTAGCGGTATAATCCACGGCGATCGCCCGGCTTCCCAGCCACAGCGTCATGAGAATAAATGCCGATGTTGCGATGAGCTTGAGCAATCCGGGATGAAACCATTGATTCAGGCTGCGCGATAAGGACCGCGGATTTCGCGGATCATGCGGATTACCAGAGGGCGTTGCCC
>JAJZGH010000367.1 GCA_021798635.1 Planctomycetota bacterium
AGAGCATCGGGCGGCAATTGCTGGAATCGCAGTTAGAATGGGCCAAAAACCATAACTACGAATTTGCGCGGCTGGAAATATTGAATCGCCACCGTGCCATGATGCATCTGACGGTTTTGCTGGAATATGATGTTGTCGGCACGCGCTGGGACTCCATGCACACCGACCTGCTGATCCAATTTGAAAAGCCGCTGACCAATGATCTGCGTTAACCGCACCTTGTTTCCCCTGGCATGTTCCCTGCTTCTGGCAACGCCTTTATGCGTGCCGGCAGCAACGGTGGCCCAGCCCCTGGCTGATGCCTACCAACACGTGCTAAGTTCCATGCGCCGGCCACCCGCCGCTGGCTTGCTCGTCACTAGCGTACTACTGCCGGAAAATCTCAGACACATCGGGTTGCAACCGGGAGATATTATTACCCGCCTTGGCGGCACGCGCATGCGCGACTTAATCACATTGAAAACCGTCCTTGCCACTGACCGCACCTCCAAACAACCGATTTCCATCATCGTGGCGCGCGGCACGACAATCCACCAGTTTCTGGCTCCTCTACCCGCGCTTATGACACTGGAGCACATCGGCATAATCAGTGTGCGGGCCGGTGCCGCGGCACCATTAAACCCGCCGCCCACACCCCGCCATGATCTGAAACTTCAGTGGTCGCGCGTTCAAACTGTTGAACCTCACGGGCGGCAGGCCGTGGGCCATGACCTGCGGATGCTGGTTTTTTATCACCAGTTGGTAGTCGGTGCGATTCATCTGCAGGTTTTCCATTCTGGTGCGTTATGGAAATTGCTATGGAATCAGGAGTCTGTCTCGGGCGGTCCGCTGCCGGCAGTGGCCTGGCAGATCAGGTTTATTCCCGGCACCTACCAACACGCACCGGCGCTTCGCACGATATCCTTTACCCGCTGGTCCAAACAAGGCATTCTGCAGGGCCGCCGCGAGGGAAACAGGATTCAAACAGTATTTACGGCCGCAAAAAATAAATCCCGTTCTTCGCGCACCATTCTCTCCGCCGCCAACGCCGTACCGTTGCCCCTCCTGGCTGTACTGGCGTCCGCCATGCCGGCCCAACGCAATCGGGTGCTGCCGATTACCGATTTAGCACAGGACACCCTGGAAACCCGCTTAGGCTGCGTGCTGACCAGCGGCAAACAGCAGGAGATTCATTTTGCAGGGGCGGATCAGCCGGTGCGAGTCATGCGCATTCTATGGATGGATATCGTGCGCGATAAATTCTGGCTTTCACCGCGCGGCGCTTTGCTGGGAATACATTTTGGCCGCGACTTTTCCGCCTATCGCGTAAGCGGTGCATCCGTTGTACACCGGATAATTCCCAAAACCCGCCTGATTAATATGTTGCCCGCCACAGCACGCATCCAATAATATTCCGGAGAATAAAATCCCCATGCCGATGTTTACTCTGCTTTCTGACCCCGCCGCATACCGCCCCTGCACCCAAAATATGCTGGAGGATGCGGAATTTCGCGATTATTGGCTGGGGCATTTTGTAGAACATTTTGAGCTTATGGCTACGCTGGCACTACAGGTGTATGGCCCCTCCGCCGCCGACAACATTTCCGCCGCCCGGCAGGATCTGGCGGCTGAAATGGCCGCCCTGGCAGTGCAGCCGAATCGCTACGGCGAGCTGGATTTGCAGATGCTCGGCCTGTTGCGGCAGAACTGCCTTTCCCGCAATCACATTCCCGATCCATTCCTGCTGACCAAGCAACGCGAAAATACCGCCATGCTGGCCCTGTATCCGCGGGTGGCTGCAGAAATGGATGGATACACCGATGCGGCCCAAGCACTGCGCGTGCTGGTGGAAGGGGCGTTCGCCGGAAATATTTTTGATCTCGGTGCCACTGCCACCACCAAATTATACGCTCATGAATCCCCCGATTTTTTCAAAGTTCGCGCCGGGCTTAAAGGCAAGCGCCCGTGGCTGGTGGATCAACTCGACAACTTTTCCCAGCGGCTGGTGCAAGGCCCACTTTATCACAAAGCCCTGATATTTGTCGACAATGCCGGCAGCGATTTTATTCTCGGCATGATACCCCTGGCAAGATTCCTGGCCCAGCGCGGTACCCACGTGTGCCTCCTGGCCAATGAATCCGCATCGCTTAATGACATGACCATTTCGGAAACCCGTGAACTTTTGCCGCACCTGGCCCAGCTTGATCCAATTCTCGCAATGCTTCTGAACACCGGCATAATTACCTGTGAAAGCTCCGGCGGCACCACGCCACTAATCGACCTCCGGCACATCTCCGATCCCTGTAACCGCGAGGCCGCAAATGCGGACCTGCTGATTTTTGAAGGCATGGGCCGCGCATTGGAAAGCAATTTTAACGCATCCTTCAAGGTTGACACCGTGAAGCTCTGCATGATCAAGGAAGACATCATCGCCCAGCGCCACGGCGGAAAAGTTTTTGATGTCGTATTCCGGTACGATCGCACTTGAGGAGAAAATAAAATGATCCCAACGATTGGCTTTATCGGTACCGGGCGCATGGGTACGCCCATGATTAAGAATTTAATTGCGGCAGGATTTTCAGTGCGCGTTTATAACCGCACCGCTTCCCGCATGAGCCACGCCATAGCAGCCGGTGCCGTGGCGTGCGCCCAACCGGCAGAAACGGTGACTGCTGACGGTATTGTCTTAACCATGCTGGCCGACGATGCGGCCGTGCGAATGACGATGCTGGGGGACGGAGGCATTTTGAAAAAACTTGGGTCCAAAGGTATACATGTATCAATGAGTACCATCGCCCCAGGCACTGCTCAAGACTTAGCCAAATTGCATTCAGAGCATGGATCAACGTATGTGGCCGCGCCGGTATTTGGTCGGCCCGATGCCGCTGCGGCGCGCAAGCTCTGGGTATGCACATCCGGAGAAGCCGCCGCCAAAGCCCGTGTGCGACCGGTACTTGAAGCACTGGGACAGGGCGTGGTGGATTTTGGTGATCGTGTGGAGTCAGCCAACGTACTGAAATTATGCGGCAACTTTATGGTGGCCGCCGCAACCGAAGCCATGGCCGAGGCGTTTACGCTCGCGGAGAAAGCCGGGGTTAATAAACAATCGGCACTGGAACTGCTTTGTGGGCATCTGTTTGCCAGTCCAATTTACCGCAATTATGGCCAGTCGATTGTCGATACCGCACATGATCCCGCGAAATTTGTACTGCGGTTGGGATTGAAAGATATGCGACTTGTAAGGGACGCCGCCGATCAGTTCGGCGTACCGATGCCGCTGGCCGATCTGGTTTTTAATCGCCTACAGGCGGGCGTCGCCAAAGGCCGGGGCGAATTAGACTGGACTGGCTTAGCGCTGGGCGCCCGCGATGATGCGGGCTTGTAATCTCACAGAAACCGGCGGAAGACGAGATCCGGTCCGGGTAATGTCGGCAATTCCGGTGGGGGTTGCCCAGCGTATTCAGTATTGTGCAGTACGTGCAGAAACCAATAGGTTTTTCTGCCGAACTAATCTGCACACCGGCGCGTTCCTAAAATGCGAGATGCCAGATGCCAGATGCGACATGCCAAATTCCAAATTCCAGGTTCCAGCTTCCCCCTGTCCCCCCC
>JAJZGH010000368.1 GCA_021798635.1 Planctomycetota bacterium
ACGGGCAACGTGGAAAAGTCAGGACGCCCGCTGGGAACGCCTCTGGGCCAACCGGCCAGCCTACGTTTTGGCTAAGATCAAAAAAAAGGCTGCATAAACTGTCACAGGCCCTGGGCGTGCGTGGCCTCGATGAGACAGGTGACATTTCTAAAGTTCAACTTTATAATTGTCAACACTTTGGGACCGCACATTTCCTTGACACCGGATAGTACCGCCAACATTTTATTGATTATCTCCTGCTTACCAGAGCCTATAACCCCCCATGGAACATATTGATAAATCGGCGGGTGATTTCTGGGTTTCTGTCGGCTCGCCTTTGCTGACCAGCACTGCGGGCCGCTGTATTCCTACCGATGCCCAGCTTATGCTGGAATATCTTACCAATGATCTGGTTTATACCTGCGCCAATTGGAATGCCGCCGCCGTGGCGCAGGTGCCGTTTCGACTCTATGCCATTCGGCGCACCGGCCAAAAAGCGATTACCGATTTTTCCAGCCAGGCCGTGGCGGGCAAAACACTGGCACAACTCAAGGGCAATCCGAATTTTTCCCACACGCTTTCCCGCGCTGCCGAGGTGCAGGAAATTACCGACCATCCCCTGTTGAACCTGCTGGAAAAGGATAACGACGGGTTAAATGGGTATCAACTGCGGTATATGACCGGCGTATATATGGAAGTATTTGGCGGGGCGTATTGGCTTTTGGAGCCGGGGGCGTTTGAACCCGTGCGGCGTATTAAGGTGCTGCCCACGCAACGCCTGCTGCCGCTGCGGAATAATGATTTGGCGGTGGTGGGTTATAAATATATGCCCGCCCTCACCGGCGCGTGGATTCAGTTGGATAAACAGAATGTACTGGACTTCCGCTTCCCGGCCGTGGAAGATCCCTATGGTGGCCGGCATGCGCCGCTGCGCAGTGCGTACATGCAGGCGGAATTGGCCGCGAAATTTGCCATGTATGAAAACGCGTTAATGGATAATCGCGCCCGGGTGGATGGAACTTTTATTCCCAAAGACCAACTGACCAAATCTCAGGCGGAACGGGCGGAACTGTTATGGAATCAGAAGTTCGGCGGAGAAGGTAATGGCCGGGTGCTTGTGGCGCAGCAGGCGGGAACGTTTGTGCCCGCGCGATATCCACCGACGGATTTGGGGCCGCTGGAAATCAGCCGCGAAACCTTGAAGCGCTTAGCGCACGCTTTTGGTGTGCCGGAGGCGCTATTAAGCAAAGACGCCACCTACGCCAACATGCAGGCGAGCCTGACGCTTTATGCCCGGCAAACCATTTTGCCGCGCGTGCTGATTCTGGAACAGAAACTCAACGAAATGCTCACGCCACTGTATGGGGATCGACTTTTTCTGGCGGCGGAAAATCCGGTACCGGCGGATGAGGCATTTGAACTGGAAAAAACCCAGATCGCCATTCGCGCCGGCGTATTAAGCAAAGCGGAAATTCGCCGAGCTATGGGCTTTTCTGATGCGCCGCCGGAAGAATACAGCCACTCCCCGGCCATTGCCGCGGATGGAGTCACGACTGCCCCGGCGGATCAGACAACATTCCAGCCTGCGCAATAACCGTGATGATACTTCAGCCGCGTGGTGGCAACCCGCGGCCATGTTTATTTCCGCCATGCCCAATGGCTTCAAACCCTCGACCAGGAGTTCACCATGTCCATGTTGCGCAAAGCGTTTGAGGGGCAGCTTATTGAAGTTCAAGCCGGCCGCAGAGAAATCGTGGCGTGCATTTCCACATCCGCGGTGGATCGGGATGGTGATGTGGTATTGCCGGAAGGGCTGGTGCGGAAGAATTATTCCGGCCTGACAGTGTTTTACAATCATGACACCGCCTTGCCGCTGGGGGCTGCCCAATGGGTGAAGAAAAGTGGTGATCGCGTGCTGGCGAAATATCGCTGCACCGATAAGACACAATTTGGCCGCGATATGTTTGCCCTGGCTCAGGACGGCGTATTAAACAGCTACAGCGTCGGCTTTTTGCCCGGAGAATTTTCCAACCCGACGCCGGAAGAAATCGCCCGGCGACCGGAACTTAAAAAGGCCCGGCGCATTTACCGGAAATGGGAATTGCTGGAATTCAGCCTGGTGGGCATACCGGCGAATCCGGAAGCCACGATGCTGGCCATCAGCAAAAAAGTCGCCCCGGAAACCTGGGCGGCGATACAGAAAAACGCTGCGCTTAATGACGTAATGAATAATGAGATGCCGCCCGTCGCCGGCTTAAAAGCGGATGAATCGCTACGCTCAAAGCCAACGAATCAGGACGCCGCCTGCGCAGGTACGCCAAGCTTCATCGCCGAAAAATCCGTACGGTTACTGACACGTGATGAAATCGCCCGGCACATCGCGACAAACCTGCGGGTGGTGGATATGAGCCGTCTGATTGATGCGGTCTTTGACCGCCGGGCAGGGTTACTGCGGTAGTTTACATTTATTGCAAATCGCTCAGAGGGCACGCTTTCCGGGCTGCCGAGGTTTAGAACATCACGACTTATTTACCGGCTGGCACCGATAATTTGGTCACACTCACGACACTGGCGACCGGGATATCTATCTGCATTCCAAACTCTGTGACCCGGTAGTTATTTCCGTGTTTGGTGCAACTGGTGGCTTGAACGGTCGAGCCGCTCTTCAACACAATTCTGAACTTCGCTGGTGATGACGGCGTTTTCATGGCTACTGGTTGCCCTGTGGATTGGGGCGCATGATCCGCAATCCAGTGCATCCCGATCACGCAAGTCACGTAATCACCACCGTGCCTGCGGGCGTCATAAGAGCTCACGGTTCCGGAAAACGGTGCTGCCAGGCCGTAGGAACCAAATAAATCTCCGGCATTCGCTACGCCCCCAGCACGCAAAAAAACATAGGTGCGGTTCCAGACGCCCAACCACCGGCCATTGCCCAGTGCGACATTCTTCGCGTCGTGTATGGACATCCGCTCACCATAACTGCTACCGCCCATCGTAACACCGTCCTCCACCGAGATTACGCTCCCGAAAACATTCCGAATTTGACCTGTCCTCCAAGTCAATACGGCTGGGTCGACGGTATGCACTAAGATACGTTGCGGAGGCGGGGTGATCGCTTCGGTGATCGCTTCAAGCAAGCTGCGGCGCTGCCGGTTCGCGTTTTGAATGTCCTGATTCTTCCTCTTTCGCGGATTGTTGTATTCATTGTTGTAGTCCGTCTTTGATATCTGCACGATAACCGATTCATAGTGTTTGTTAACGGTCGCAATGGCCTCGCGGACGGCGCGGTCACGCGCGGCAGGCTCGTGCCAATTGATGACTCCCTCAACGTCGAATCCTCCGCTATTCTTGTCGGCAATGACGTTGGTCACCGTAAATACTGCCAGCACATTCCTTCCCAACAGCGTACCTTTCAAACGGTCGAGGGCAGCTGCTTTCTGTTCATCAATCTGCTGAACTTGCGCATCGGTTGCATTGGCGGGCGGATTTTCCCGCAACACTTGCTGCGCTTTAACGATCGCCGGCCCCATGATCCCATCAAAATAGATCGGTGCGGGTGCCAAGCCATATGAGGCCTGATTCGAACCGAAATTTGTT
>JAJZGH010000106.1 GCA_021798635.1 Planctomycetota bacterium
GGCAAGGTTTATAGGTGTTGCGGCGATGATTGGCTTTTTGTCGGCTTCTACCGCTTCGGCAAAGATTACCGTTTCCAATTTATTTACCAATCATGCGGTTCTGCAACGAAACGCGGTCATTCCGGTGTGGGGTTGGGCAAAGCCGGGGGAGAGTGTTACGGTTCGCTTTGCCGGGCAGCAGCGCACGGCCGTCGCTGACGCGAAGGGCAAGTGGATGGTACGCCTGGCACCGCTGCACGCGGACGCGCAGGGCCGCACGATGATTATTTCCGGCGGCAGTCGTCTGGAGATTCATGATGTGCTGGTGGGAGACTTGTGGGTCTGTTCCGGGCAATCCAACATGCAGTTTCCGGTCGATGGCTCATGGGCCCGCGCGCTGCACGCCCGCAAGGAAGTTGCGGCCGCTGATTTTCCGCTGATTCATCTGCTGAAAATCCCGCGGGATAATACGCCGCAGCCACAGGATAATTTCAAGGCATCGTGGATGGTCTGCTCTCCTGCGACGGTTAAACGATTCAGCGCCGTAGGATATTTCTTCGGGCGTGATTTATTTAAACATCTGCATATCCCAATTGGAATAATTGATTCCTCCTATGGCGGAACGGTGATCCAGTCGTGGACGCCCATGTCCGCACTACGGCGCACGCTGGCTCTGCATGGTGAATTGCAATGGTTTGCTTCGGCGGCCCGGCGATATCATGAGCAATTGCAGAAGTATCAGCAGGGAATGGCCGCATGGTCCGCGGCGGCGCGCCATGCCCGGGACGCCGGGCAGGCAATACCAGCACGTCCGCACATCAAGCGACCGCAAAATCCTTTCACGTTAAGCCGCCCTTCCCCGGACATGGCTCCGGTATCCATATTTAATGCCATGATTCATCCGCTGATTCCATACGCCATCCGTGGGATGGTGTGGGATCAGGGCGAAAACAATGCGTGGGTCAACGACCCCATTTACGGCACACGTTTAGCCGCGATGATCAAAGCCTGGCGGCGTGACTGGGCGACGCCGACGGCACCGTTTTTAATCGTGCAGATTGCCCCATACTTCCATTATCCCAAGCCGACGGTGGGCGTGCCGCTGGTCTGGCAAGGGGATGAAAATGCCGTGCGAACATTGCCCGAGGTCGGCATGGTGGGCACGATGGACATTGGCAATCTGCACAACATTCACTTCCGGGATAAGCAGGATGTCGGTAAGCGGCTCACATGGCTGGCGTTGAACATGGTGTATGGACATGGGGCGGTGCGCACCCTTGGCCCGATGTACAAAGCCATGCGTGTAGATGGGTCAAAAATTGTTATTCGGTTTCAGGATGTCATCGGCGGATTAGCCAGTCGTAATCGCAAACCGTTGGACTGGTTTGAAATCGCAGGAGCGAACCACAAGTTTGTACCGGCCAAAGCGGAAATTATCGGTGACACGGTGGTAGTTTCCGCCGCTGCCGTTCCGCATCCTGTAGCCGTGCGTTTCGCATGGAGTTGTAAAGCGGTGCCCAACCTGATGGATAAAGCCAAGATGCCGGTATTGCCATTCCGTACAGACCATTGGCCTCTACGGTAGCTGTGAAACCGACAGGCGGCGGAATTCGCACGGCACCGATAAACGCCGAGCGATCACCCGACGCACGACTCAAGTGTCTGCCGTGATTTCTGCGATCGTGTCTGCATGAGCGATATTCCAACGGGATCCGGCACTGTTCATGCGAGTCGGCGGCAGTTGTTGTATCGGTTCTGCGGTATCTCGCAGAGCTTGCGATGTTATGCACTATGCGAGTGCCAAATAGTAGGAAAATTGCCAAGACCACCCATCGCAAAGTCAGTATGGAAAGCAGCCTGATGCCCAGCGTGCCATCAGGGCGGACGGAAAGGGATGCGTGGACGCTTCTGCCTGGCGAACATTATCACCGTTTGAGTAGCTGCGAAGTGCCCATCGTTCCGGAAAACTCCAGGCCGGGAACCTGTTCCGCTTCGCAGCATGCTGAAGGCGCAGCGCATTGTAGGCGCGTTTGCCGCTGTCGCAACCGCGAAGGAGGCGGACGGATACGTACCATGGAACGGATTATGACGAATTTGAACTAATTGGCCGTTCGCGCGCCACCCACAACCTGCTCTTCATCTTTAGCGGTCCGGGTACTCAGCGCACGACTATCCGGTCGCCAGCGGGGCCGGATTGCAGAATGGCCTGCAGTTCCTGAACGATTTCCGGCGAATTAGGCATCGCCATATCCAAGTGATCATTGGGGAAATCAATGCGTAGCATTGGGCCGCGAATTGGGTGTATATTAAGCGTGATTTGCTCCGCATCTGAGAGAGAAAATCCGCAGGTGCCCACATTGATCCAATCAGGTGCCAATTGGAAACGTTCCGGGTGCCAAAAGCGCTGGAACGCGGCAAGACATAAGGCGACGAAACTGATGGCAAAAAAGAGCGCCGCCGCAATGGAGGTAAAGGCCAATAAAATAGCGGGGTTCCGATGAGCTATTGCACCAAGGGCCATCGCGTCCGCAATTAAAAGTGCAAAAGCCAAGGTGCCCATTGTAAATACTTGCCCCAGAAACCTCGCCGCCGAACCGAGGCAGAAGCCACGAAAAAACGGCTCCGGCCATTGAATAATTCCCGCATGGTCTTTCACGATATCATGTTGCGGATGCCATCCGCGTGACTGCGACGTGATTACAGAGTTCGGCGGTAATACGGCTTGCAAGCGTACGACATCTGCTTTTTCCGGCATGGTGATTGTACGCGACGCATGGCTGGAATAAAAAGTTACTTGCCTTCGGCCACATTGTTGATCACCAAGTTCGACGCATTGAATGTTGGAAAGCAGCAGTCGCTGCGCGGGAGCAGGAAACAAAATTTGTCGTTCTTCCAGAATAACGGGATGCAAATTCAGCATATCCAGTCCATATTCAGCAAGCGGTATAACGATGCACAGCATGATGGCGACCAGCAAAAACGCAAAGAAAACGTCCGCGGTCATCTGCCAAGGGGATGTTACAAATGGGAAGTATTTCATGATGGCTAAAGGGACCAGCAGTGTAACCAATATGGAAACAATCGCAATGCGGAGCGTCAGGCGGAGCATAAGCTTGATTTTCGCTTGTGAAGGTAATATGCGCCGTTGTGCCAAGTATCGCCGCTGGTAAAAGAACGATTCATAGCAAAGCACCTGTCCGCAGCGATGCCTCTCCTGGACCGGGCGGGGGGAGCCTTGCCTGGAGGCTTCCGTCCGAGGCCGCTCTCCATGAAATCCATTGCCTTGATTGTTAGTTGACGCTGCAGTGAAAAAGGGCGAACGGTCTTCACGGGGTGTCGCCAGCGCCGCTGCGATTGCCGTGATGAGATCCTCGATACTTCGGCGCTCGCAGGTGCGCAGCGTTTCCGCCAGTTTCATCGGACCTGGTCCGTCAGCAAGCCCCTGGGAGAAATAGGCACAGAATTCATGCAACATTGCGCCAGAACTGCGCCAGCACGACAGATAACTTTCGTCCGGGCGTATGATGTGTTCTGAGCACCGGCAGGTGCGCGACAGGGCTTGCCTGACCAGGATTGCAATTTGGGTATTAACCGTTGCGTTATTCTGCTGAAGGCGATTCAGAAACACGTCCTCTGGTATTGGTCGTCGTAAGAATAGAAATGCTCCGCTTTCAAGCAATGGTGGCAAGAGAGCCATCAGCGAAATGTCAGTGAGCATTGCTGCAATTCCAACCGCGGTAAGTTGGCCTGTTGAATTGGTAAATAATCTGGCAATGACAATCATTCCCGTAAAAGCGACCACTATCACAGACAGCAGCAATTTGGGTTGCAACAAACGGATGGTTCGCGGTGTCCAAAGGAAGGGATAATCATCGAATGCCGCAATCTTCCGCGCGTAGCTTAGGCGCGCCCAATTTTTGGCGGTTACAATATCAAATATCGGTAGCGGTAGTTTCCATGGTAAAATAATGCTTGGATCCAGTGGTCCGGCAGTCTTGGGTGCAGCCCTCCGCATGTTCACCTCACAATCCCGATTCGTCACCCACGTCAATAAATCAAAGAAGCGAGCCATTAGGACATCAGGGCCGCAGGCGGCAATGGGATCAATTCTGCTCTAAGGTCGCTCGTAGCCGGCTGGCGGCTTGCTCGGTGACAATGCGGACTTGCCGGGGCGAATGTCCGCGTTCATCCAGAATCTCAACGGTGTTGCGGCCGGACTTAAGCCAGACGGACGGAATATAAAGCCCCATCGGCATGGTTTTATCCGGGTACAATCCCAAATCATGGCCGTTAACAAGTATGTGCCCGCTGGACAAACCGCGGTAGGACACCCGCAGGACACTGTGGGCGTTGCCGCCGCGCTTCCAATTGAACGCACCCTTGAAAAACCGTGGCGGGCCATTGTGTATGGCAGAACCAGTCACAGGCGTCCACGCAATGTCGGATTTATTCAGGCCTGATCCATCGCGCATTTGCCAGGGCGTAACGCGCTGAATCCCGTTGGCGGGGAATAGCTGTATGGCGGCTGTTCCCATAATTCCGCCGGCACCAGAGGTGTTCTGCACCAGAACATCCAGATTATTAGAGCCGGATTTGTTCCAGTATTTTCGCAGCGCCACGTGAAATTCCTGCCCAAAGCCTTTGTGCGTCAGAATTTTATGGCCATTAACAAATACGGTGCCGTTGTCGTCGACATCTGTAAACGTCACAAGCGCCGCTGCGGCACTGCTGATTTTCGGCAACGCCAGATGATACCAGGCATAGCCACGGCGCCCATGAAAATAATCCGTTCCGGTGGAAACACTTTGCCAGCCATTGCCCGTGTAATCCGCCTGCTGAATTGTTTTTACATCGGCGGCGAAGTTGCGGGATAAAGGCTTAACCTGCCAGGTTCGCAGCGCAATTGTCCTTAGCGGTGCCTGTTCAAGCGCCACATTGCCCCAGATTCCTTTCGCCAGAACTTTATTCAGGGGGCCAAGATAATTATAAAGCTTGGTTCTGCCATGTTCGGCGGTAAAAACCGCGATCACATTTCGGCCCCTGCGCAATGTAACCGGAATGCTTCCCGCGTGCGTTACAGTATCGCCATATTTACCGTTAATAAAAATGGATGCAAGGTTGGAAACATGGCTGAAATTTAATTGATATTTTCCACCGTCGCGGCTATTGACCGCCGCGCGATACCAGCACCAGGGACTGAGAATTCCATCGGCTCCCATGGACTGAGGCTGCGAGGCCTTAAGCCAACCCGTTGGCTTGAATGTCAGTTGGGCAGGCGCGGTGAGGGTGGTGAACTGCCAGTGATGAATCTTCGGCGGCGTTGGAAGTGATGGCGTCGTCTTGACTGTGTTTTTCAACGCAACCGGCTGGGGACCTGAGCCAAACACCAGGGCAGCGGCGATGGAGTGGCCGGCCGGCGTGTCGGTGGAAAGCGTCCACTTGCCATGGGCTTTCTTTATTTGCCCCGCATACGCCGGGCCAACAATCACAACGGACCCGGCTTTGGACGTAACAAACCAGGTATGCTTTTCCATGAGTCGATTTTCAATAATCACCCGCAGGACATGTTGGCCGACCGTGGCTGTCGCAATGCGTGGCTTCATGCCGGATGGAAATACCGCACCGACGCCGAAAATATCGCCGTTGCTCTGCCTGATTTGCCGCATGGCTCCGCCGGTGCGTGCGAGGCGTTGGCTGACAAAAGAAATATCCGCACGATTTCCAGGATGGCCATATAGCACAACCGTGGTCATGTTGCTTTCATGCTGGACACCCAAAATGCGGGAATAAGCTGATGCGATCTTCCAGGTTTTACCCAGGGCGGCATTCAGCACCACGGGACGGATTCTTCGCTCCGCAACACGCAGTTTGGTGCCATTTTTCATAGTCGCCGTCACGGTTTGCCCATGGGTGTTGTCCAGAAATACAATGGTCCCCGCCGGTGCCGTGCGGGCCAGCACGCGCACACCCGTGGCGAAGGATTGGTATTTTGCATCGGTATTGACGCTGTCTTCAAGAATATTAGCGAAGCTGCGGGCAAAATAATTGGCCCGTTTCATGTTGTAATAAATAGGGCGTAAATCGCCGCCCTGGCCGATGGCGGCGGAATAGTCATAACATGCCGCCAATTCATTGTCATTCCACAGCCAGAAATTGGTGCTCCCCACCAGCATATAAAAGTTATAGCCTGATCCGCCGAACGCGATGATCTTCCAGATGCCGCGATTTAATTGCACCTGCTGCGGCCGGGACATGGCACCGTAACCGTGATACCATGTGCGCGACGACCAGAATTCGGTGGTGTACCACGGGCTGGTGCGTGTGGCATCATTCCAGGGATTATGGCCGGCCGGGTCAAAGCCGTGATGCATGCCGCTGAAAAACAGCGGCACTTGTATGCCGTGCTGCCGCGCCATGTTGTATAAGTCCCGGAAATATTGGTTGGGCATGTCGGTACCCCAGCCCTGCGGATCTTCATTTTCCAACTGCACCAAGATGACCGAGCCGCCATGATTTATCTGATTACGCGCCACAATCGGCAGGAGTTGATTCCAGAATTGCCGCAGCGGATTCATAAACGCCGGATCATCCTCTCGCACCACCACGCCTTTTTCAAACGCGAGCCACAGTGGATAACCGCCGTCATCCCATTCCGCACAGTCATAGGGTCCGCAGCGCACCAGCGCGTACATGCCCAATTTGTGAATTAATTTGAGAAACGCATCAAGGTTGGCCCGACCATGAAAATCAAAAACGCCGGGCTTGGGTTCCTGAAAATTCCAGAAGACATAGGTTTGCACGGTATTAAAGCCGGCGCGTTTCATTTTCAACAGACGGTCTTTCCATAAGGCCCGGGGAACCCGCGCGTAATGAAAGCTTCCGGAGCAGATAAATACATGTTTGCCATGAATGGTAAATCCCCGGCCATTCAGGTGCATGACCTGGGCAGCAGTGCCGATGGGCTTAAACATATCGGTATTGGCCCGGGCTGATTCGGCGGACAGCAGCAGCAATCCGGTGACCAAAAGATAGACCGCAACCGGCAGAATGCCGGATGGGAATAAGACGCTTTTTCGTTTCACCGCTTTTCTCCGCAAGGGAATTAATCTCAGGGTTATGGTACTGCGCGAGGCCCCATTCGACCAGCACCGCAAACGTACAAAATTTGAACATGAAGTTCAGGATTTGCGTCAGGTGCCCCTTATAGGTTTCAGGGGACAGAGGACAGGTTAAAGAGGGGTTACAGAGGGGTTACAGAGGGGTTACAGAGGGGTTACAGAGGGTGTCAAATAGTTTCAGTCGGACTACAATCAGGGGCTAAGCAGGCGAAGAACAAGCCTGCTGTCATCCGGCAGACGGCTTTTTTGGAGCGGATAAATACCATGAGCTTAACTGATTGTACGCTACCGGGACTTCATCACATCACCGCAATAACGGCCGATGCGCAGAGGAACATCAATTTTTACTGTGACGTGCTGGCTCTGCGGCTGGTGAAACTAACGGTGAACTTTGATGACCCTGCCAGCTATCATCTCTACTACGGTGATGAACTGGGACGCCCCGGAACGGTACTGACATTTTTTGCATGGCCCGGTGCCGTACGCGGCCGGGCCGGTCCGCCACAGGCCACCGCTACCGCTTTTTCCGTTCCCACGCACGCCATGGATTATTGGGTACAGCGTCTGGCCGCGCATGGCGTGGAAAGCCAACTTCAGGCTCATCGTTTCGGCGAACCGGTCCTGGCGTTCAGGGATCCCGATGGCATGCAGTTGGAACTTATTGGCGCGAATCTATCGGCGGATTCCCCATCCAGACCCCGGCTTGCCGGATCCGTTCCTGAATCCATGGCCATTGTTGGAATTCACAGCGTGACTCTAACCGAGCGTAAAACTGATGCTACCATTCATTTGCTTACCGAGGTCATGAAATACCAGAGTGCCGGGAGCGAAGATAACCGCCGGCGGTATCAGGCGGGAACCAACGACCATGGGCCGGGGACGATTGTTGATATCGTGCACGAACCGGCTATGGGCCACGGAACGCTGGGTGCCGGCGTGGTGCACCATGTGGCGTACCGCACGCCCGATGATGCCCAGCAGGCGGCGTGGCGTGACAAAATCGCGGCCCATTTTCCGCATGTTTCGCCGGTGATGGATCGGTGTTATTTTCATTCCATTTACTTCCGCGAGCCAGGCGGCGTTCTGTTTGAAATTGCAACCGTGCATCCCGGTTTTACCGCCGATCAGGCACTAGGGGAACTAGGGAAGAAATTGATGCTCCCGCCCTGGCTGGAAGCGCAGCGCGCGGAAATTGAACGAGCAGTGCCGCCGATACAGTTGCCTCGGTGACCGCGCTGCGGGTTGCAGGGGACAGGGGACAGGGGACAGGATTAAATCGTTAGCCAGCCAGCCCGCTGGCCGCGCCGCTGCTAAAGGCAAGCGAAATAGCAGCGCCAGCGCTTCCAAAGCATTCTAAATTCTAACTCCCAACTCCTAACGTCTCCGTGCGCCTCAGGCCACGTGCAACATGCGGCTGACGTCTTCGCCGGCGCGCCATTTTTTGTAGATCATCAGGGATTGTTCAATGACTGGAAACGCGTATTCCGCGGGCAGCACATCATCGACAACCACGCGTTTATTTTCCAGGGATTTGTAATCTTCAAAAAATCGCTTCAGCACGGAAAGTTTATGCGGCGGCAGTTGATGCACGTCGCTGTAGCTGCTGTATTCGGGGTCGTTGACGTGAACGGAAATGACCTTATGGTCAATTTCATTCTGATCTTTCATGGTCATTAAACCAATGGCACGCGCTTCGACGATGGTTAAGGGATAGACCGGTTCGGCTCCCAGCACCAACACGTCCAGCGGATCGCCGTCATCGGCCATGGTCTGAGGTATAAAGCCATAATTGGCGGGATAATAGACTGCCGAGTGCAGCACCCGGTCCAGCTTCAGCAGGCCCGTAGTTTTATCCATTTCATATTTATTGGATGCCCCCAGCGGAATTTCAATAATGGCATGAAATACGGAAGGCAACATGCCGCTGCCGGGATCAACATCGTGCCAGGGACTCGCGGAACGGGTTGGTTTGAACGGTGCAATGATTCGACCCATCTATTTACTCCTGATATCCAATGTAACCTCCGTAGTTTATCCGGATTCGGGCCATTAATAAACAGCATCAAAATAATTTCCCACTGCGCGCTAACCTCGAATGCGGCACCACGGGCAGACCCGGCGGCTTGGTATACGATAGATCGGATTTTGGGGAAGTTATCCGGGGGCCGTCCTACGCCACGGCAGCCTTTTCGGAAGCCACCGCTTGATCCAGCACGCGCTGGTAGCCTTCAACCATACGCTGGGCAGAATAGCGCAACGTCACCATGGCCTGGGCCTGCTTCCGGATTTTGTCGGCCAAGGCGCGGTTTTCGATCAGCAGGGCGATCGCATCAGCCAGCGAACCTTTCCGACTCGGATTTATCAGCAACCCCGTTTCCTGATCAGTGACAATTTCCTCAACGGCCGGACTGCGGTAAACCGCTACCGGCGTTCCACACGCCATGGCTTCAATGATATTCATTCCAAAGCCTTCCACCGTTGATGGCATACACAATACACGCAGGGCCTTATACCAGCGGGCCGGCTCGGCGGTGGCTCCGGGAAACGCGACATGGGACGCAATTCCCAGTTGGGCGGCCAGTGCCCGCAGCGGTTTTTCTTCCGACCCATAGCCGATTAAAGCCAGATACAGCTTGCCCCAGCGGCGATAATCACGTAACAGTAGCTCGGCAAATTCCCGCACCAATAAATCCAGCCGCTTTACCGGATCAAACCGGCCGATATAACCGACCGCAACCGCGTCCGCCGGCCACGGGCGTTCCGCGACGGGCATGGGGTCGGCCAGGGCAAATGTGTCATAGTCCAAACCGAAGGGGATGACGTAGCCGTTATTAAAACGGCCAAACCGACTGACGCGATCCAACACCGCCTGCGAAGGGGTAATAATTCCGTGGCACTGCCGGGATATTAACCCTTGCAGCCGCCAGTGCCATCTAGGCTCAGGCTGAATCGTATGGATCGACTGAAAATAAATTCTGGGGCCGGCCAGGGGTGCCGCGATGGCTGCCAGGGCATTGGCGTGCACCAGCACACTGATAACCGCGGCGGGGTTGATGGTTCGCAGGGTTTGCACCCAGCGGTGGACGGCTTGAATGTCATGGGTGCTTTTAGCATTTAATCCGACAACTTCAACGCCTTCATGACGAATCCATCGGGCGACAATGCCCGGCGGCTTGATGCTTACCACCGTGGGATTCCACCGCCCCGCTTCTTTAAGACCGCGAACAATGCGCCGAACAATCAGCGGCATTCCCCCCAGATCCAGATCGGTAATTAAAAATACGACGCGCTGCGCCATGGTACTCCAAAGCTATGAGATTCAGGCCATCTCATACATCTTTATTCCACAGGTTAATAGTTCCACGGACCATCACCCCAGGCTTTACCATTGAGCTTCATCAAACGGACTTACCGGCGCATTACTGCGCGCCCGGGGCAGATGTTTAATTGCATCGGATCCCAGTTTGATTAATTCTTCATGGTCCACACGAATATTTAAACGCCAACCCGCCACGGTTGTCACTTCGGTTCCGCAAAGTTTGACCAACGTGGCATCATCGACATATTCCCCGGTTATACCCGAACGTTTGGCATACGCGGCCTCCAGAACGGTGCGGCGAAAAATCTGCGGCGATTGCAGAAGTTCCAGCCGCTTATCAACCGCGAGTTGGCCAAGTTTGCCCTCCCGGGCGCGCACGGTAGCGCCGCCGATGGGCACAACGGCGGCAGCCGCCCCGGTTTTAGCCAGGGCTTCCTCCAACGCATCTAAAACCGTATAGGGTACAGCCGGACAGCAGGCATCATGAACGAGCACGGTATCGATCTCGGGTTTCAATTTTTCCAAACCGCGCTGTACCGCACCAAACCAATCCGGTCCCCCCGCCGCTGCGCCGACGCCCTGAAACGCCAGATGCGCACCATATTTTTCCTGAATACGGGATAAATCGTCGGGCAGCACGCACAAAATTCGCTGCTGGACCGCATCGCGGTTGGCATATAACTCAATACTGCGCATGAATATTTCACGGCTGTCGATTTTCGAGAACGGCTTGCCTGAACCTTTGGCCGCCCAGACGGGCGGGGCCATTATAAATAAGACGCCAATGGGCATTACCTGAACTCCTGTATCCCAAACATCACGACTTAATATTAGAGTTTTTTCAGGCGGATAGCCAGCCATTTTTCAGACAATTGCCGAAAATGTACGGGCTTTTTGCAGGGAATGCCGCCTTATTTTTTCCAGTGCGTCCAGGTCCATTGACCGGTTGCCGGATCATATTGCTGCACCCACGCGCCCACCGGAACAAACTTCAACCTGATCTTGAAGTAAATTAAGCCGATGGTTGCGATGGGCTGCCTGGTTTGCGCCGCCCGCAGTTCGTATAGTCGCTTTCGCCATCGGTTATCGTGAGCCACAAACGCCTGCTGCGTATTGGTAAGTGTTGCCCGCGCCTGCATATATCCGGTATGGGCCTCCCCCACCAGATGAGCAGCCAAAAGCTTGTGATTTGTTGGAAAATCCGCTCGCAGGTGTTGCAGGATATCCGCGGGACTTTGCGCGGTTGTTGCGTCCGCGAAAATAATTCGTGCCGCGGTTCCAGCCGGAAGGAGATACAAACTGGGCCGGACGGAGCTTTTTGTCGCGGCCTTACCAGGCGCGGCGGGTGCGGTGGCAGGGGATCCTGATTTTTCGTGACCCGAATCGCCGGCAATAAAGTCCATGTCACTGCTTGCGTCCTGCACCACCAAGGTTAATTTACCGTTAAGATTGACATTGACCTCCAACGGTTTGGGCTGGCTGATGACAACATCACTATGGGTTTGCAGACAGCCGCCAAGCCCTATGAGACTGGCCATCGCCGCAATATATAGAAAAAATCGTATCGGATTCATGGGGTATCTCCTTACCATCATCTACCGGCACGTGCCGAGGATTTTAATATGTTAGCATGATTCCGCTCAAGAGTCTGTCAGGAAAGCGTGTCCCCGGGGCGACGCGGGTAACCCGGCCGCGACCTGAACCGTGGCGCTGTGGCACCCCACGCCACGGCGATGCAAAAAGATTATCGCGTTTTTGCCGCTGGGGAAAATCGCTGGATAATCGCAATGAGCCTTTGAGCCGTCAGATGCTCCACTGGAATTATCAGATGCACAGTCTTGAGATCCCGTGCGCGGAAAATCATGGTTTTCCCATCAATGACAACTTTTCGGGCCTTGAGATGCATGGGGTTGCCCGGGCCGCGGACAAAATCCATCATGAATGTCATGCCTGATTTAGTCATCCGCACGTTCACATGCTCTCTGGTAAATGGATAATCATGAAGATCATCGGCCATAGCCGCCGCCATCGCTTGACCGTAGCTACCCGCCAAAACGCTTCGCAGCAGAGGGATCTGATGCAATTGTAAAAATCCCCCTGCTTTTCCAACAAGTTGAATTTCGCCGGTAATCACGCCATCGGCACCGAAGGTCAAGGTGGCACGGATATTCCCCCGCCCCACAATGTTCACTCGCCCCGGCACCATGAGTGCGAATAATTGTTGCTGTTGCACGCTGGGAATCGCTATAACCCCGGTGCCACTGCGTGTGGTGGTGTTATACGTGCCGGAAGCTGTAACCCGAGAGTTCTTCCACAGCGCTGTGTTCAGCGAAAAGGCCAGAGTCTTATGCAACAATGAAAAGGTTGCTTTTCCATGGGTAATGTTAGACGATTTGATTCTCAATGATCCAAACGCCGCTTCCCCCTGTTTAATGTGGATGTGGGCCAATCCGTCGGAGTCGTGCCAAAAATCCAGGTGTCCCGTCGCGATGATATCTTTGGCGGAAAGCGTGCTGGGATTGCCGGCCGGCCACGCCAAGTTGGAAGCAGCAACGTGAAAGTTCCCCAACGCTGACAAAATTAATTGTTTCCCAAGGGTGTGAACGGTGCCGGTAAAGCGGACGCTCCCGCCGGTGAGGCTTATTGGTTTGCCGGCAATTATCAGAGGTCCGGTGGGCAGCGCCGTCCGTGCGGGTGGCGCAGGGGCTGATTCAACCGCTACCGGAACCGGAACCATCCATGACGCAGCTACCAGTACCCCGATGAGCCTTCCGCAGGACAAAGAGAATCGTTTCAGGCGTCCGCATTGCTGGATCAACATTCTTGAGATAATACCGCAATGTCCGGGAGATGCGGATCATGGCGTGAAAATGCGATGAGATTCTCCGGCGGCCTCGCGAGGAACTTTACCTCCTGGATAGGGTATCCCAAGCGGAACTGTAGCAATACATCCAGATTGTCGATCACGGCATCGCGAGCAGCGAGATCGATTAACCCTGTAGTTAGCCTCGGGTGAATGTGACTGGCCGAAGGGCCGCAATTAGGTTACCAAAATCCTAACTTCTCGGTGCGCGGCCTTGACTTGGCGGTTGCGGGGTTTATCATCATTGATATGAAATTTTCCTGGATCAGCTATCGTTTGGTTTTACCGGTTTGTCTGGCAGTGTGCCTGGCGGCTCCGGCGGTCAGCAGCGCCCAGGTGGCGCGCAAAGATATCAGCTCAGCCATTCCGCTGATGACCACTAAACGCAGTGACATTCCGGTTTATCTCATTGCGTTTATTGCCTTTGCCGGCGTAGTGGCTGTCGCCATGCGGAGCGCCAATCGCGGCAAACGTCGCGGCGGGCGGGACGCCTGAGAGTCGGGAAGATACAGCAAAGTGCTTGCAAGAAAAGTTCAGTTCCTTAACAGGAGAAATACCATGAACGGAAAAAAACTCCTCATCATCGGCCTGCTGGGCGTGAATGCTGTGCTGGCTGTCGGCGTGTTGGCCCGCGTGGGTTGGTCGTCGGCAACGGCACGCGCGCAGGTAGCCCAAGGTGGCCATTATCTGACGGTCTCAGGGGGTGATCAGATGAATGGAATTGTGTATGTCTACAATCAGGACAGCGGCATTCTTACCGCCAAAATTACACCAGCAAATAACCTCGCAGGAACCCACTGGCTGGCCCCCTACAACGTAAGCGCGGATATTAAACGCGCGCGACTGCGAATGCGCTAAGGCTGGGAAACACATTTTGCGATTTCCCGGGTCGGACAACATTTTGTAAGAACATAAAATTTGCGGAGTAATATTATGAAATCTCAACATGCTATCATCGGTCTGCTGACCGTTACCGCCCTGCTGCTGGCCGCCTTACTGGCTTTTCATCCCGGAAATTCCAATACGGCCCGGGCCGATGTTCTGGAAACCGGCGGCGGCATGAGCCTTCTGACTTCCTCCACCGGATTTGGTTCTGTAGACCTGCTGAACATTGTGGACAGCCACGACGGCATCCTGCTGGTCTATACGCCCAACGGCAATCAGTTGCGTCTGGTCGGTGCGTACAATCTCAATCAGCTGATGCGAGCCCCGTCGCTGCGGTAAATCCATATTAAAAGGACACTATTTTGCTGGACAATATTGCCAAGCTCGCCCGAAATGTTCTTAATGGTCATCTGATTTCCCGCTCTGAAGCCCGGGAACTTGTGACCATAACCGGCGAAGATATTTACGATCTGTTTTACTGGGCCAACAAAATCCGTATCCGGTTCAAAGGCCCTGATGTTCGATTTTGCGCCATCGTCGCCGCGAAAGTGGGCGGGTGCTCGGAAGATTGTAAATTTTGTGCTCAATCATCGCACTATCAAACGGTTGTCGAAGGGCAAAGCAAACTCACGGATCAACAGGTATTGGATTGCGCTTCACATGCCGGCGATGTCGGGGCGGATAGCTTTGGCATCGTCAACAGCGGCCGCGGCCCCACCCGATCGGAACTGGAGAACTGGCTTGGCCCCCTGCTGCGGGACATTGCCAAATCCGGAAAAACCCGCGCCTGCGCCACGCTGGGTGCCCTGACGCCGGAGACAGCGGAGTTTCTCCACGCCAATGGCGTGCGGCGGATCAACCATAATCTGGAAACCAGTGAACGCTTTTATCCGGAAATTGTATCCACCCATCCTTATTCTGAACGCCTGCGCACGTTACACGCGGCGAAGGCGGCGGGATTATCGTTATGTTCAGGCGGGATATTCGGCATGGGTGAACAATGGGATGACCGCTTGGATATGGTCTTTACGCTACGGGATATTGGCGTGGATGTCATGCCGGTGAATTTCCTCAATGCCATTGCCGGAACGCCCTTGGCGGGTCAGGCCAAATTAGCGCCCATGGAATGCCTGAAAATTGTCAGCATCTGCCGCTTTATTTATCCAACCGTCGAATTAAAAGTCGCCGGCGGTCGCGAAGTGTGCCTG
>JAJZGH010000107.1 GCA_021798635.1 Planctomycetota bacterium
GGGGCCAATGGAAAAATTACTAATTCTTAAAGAATGAAGCGGCATTTTGCCAGTGGGTCCATCGCTTGCCAGCCCGTGGAATTTGGCCCGGCACACGCCTGCCGGCCTGTCACAGGCTCCAGAGAATCTTAGAGTGGGGACATTCAGATGCGTACATTTCACAGCAACTTCATTGACACCATGACCGATGCGGACTGGACCTATCTTTCTTTTAATTCTTACATTTCCTACCAATACCTGCTGCACTATGTGGCGACGCCGAAGGCGGCATGCACATCAATAAAGTGGTGGTTTGCAGCGTTGGAAGGGTCGGAGCTTTTCACATTTGACGCCCTGCGTAGTTACGAAACGGATCCCGGTCTGACCATTCATGACAGCTTTCATCGAGCCTGTCCGAAAGTGACCGGCTTGGATACGGCGGACCTGAAAAGCATATTGCAATCATCAGATTTTTTCCGCTTTGCGCTGGTGCGCAATCCATACACAAGAATCTTTTCCGCCTGGCAATCTAAAGTTCTGTTGCGCGAACCCTTGCAAGCCGATCTTTTCGGCGACGCCGATTTTCAGCGCCGGGAAATGCAATCCGTTGACGATATTGCACAAAATGTTCAGAGCTTTCTGGAATACCTCCATGCCAAGCAATGGCCCAATATTGCTGATCCCCACTGGGCGACCCAGCGCGACGTTCTGCGCATTGGCAAAGTGCCATACTCCCAAATTGCCAAGGTGGAAGATCCGGAGAGTCTATGGAATAATCTCGCCGACCGTATCGGCCCCTCGGCATTTACCAATCCGGGACGGCAGAAATATAACGAGAGCCTGCTGCCTTATTCGCCGCTATTCTTTACCGATCGCAGCATCCAGCTTATCCGCAAACTTTACGCTGCGGACTTCTTGGAATTTGACTATTCGCTTGTGCCGCCGGCGGGAAATGTCAGCATTGAGCGGGCACACCTGGACACCACACTTAAAGCCGCCGCTATGATCCGTGGACGAAATCGCCGGTTTATGGACGTGCGCCGCGCGTTGGACGTTTCGGACACTCAAGCGACCCGTTTTCGACTGGAGGTTGCCCAACGGGATCAGACCGCCGCCGTGCTCGCCGCCCACGTGTCGGAACGCACTGAAAAGCTGGCCCAGTGTAATGAGGCCATCAGCGCCCTGAACGCGGCGGCTGCAGACGGGAAACTTCGAATCGGTGAACTTACCGAACTGCTGGCCCGCACAAAACAAACTGCGGCAGCGCTCAGCAATGATTTGACCCAGCGTAATAATCGCATTTCAACATTGCAAAAGCGGCTATCAGAAAGTACCACAAAACTGTCACAGCACGAAGAGACAATCGCCGAGCTCCATGCCGCGTTAATTAAGGGGCAAATCGAGATCGCGGAGATGATTCGTTGGCGTGAAGGCCGTACGATGCGCGGGCGACTCAAGGCGCTGCGTCAACGGACGCGGCCCATACGCTATTTTTTTATGGGTAAGCCATTGCCCGGCGCACCCATCAAGAACGGTGCGCAGGCCGGCAATTCCCCTGCGCGAAAACCTGTAGCTTTCCTCGAATCGCTAAGAGGACTGCGTAAGAAAACCCGCCCCTTGCGTTACTGGATCATGAGGAAGCCCCTTCCATCCACCGAACTGCCGGGATCCTCATCGCCGGCCCCTGTTCCCGAAACCCCCGCTCCCGCGATGGAAACATCGACGGCCGCGCGGGCTATCCTACCTCCGGATACCACAAACTATGTGAAGGAGTCTCAATGGATGGCCATTGATACGCGCCTTAAAGCCATCGCATTTTATTTGCCCCAGTTTCATCCCATTCACGAAAACGACGTCTGGTGGGGAAAAGGATTTACCGAATGGACCAACGTATCGAAAGCACAGCCCCAGTTTGCGGGGCATTATCAGCCCCATCTGCCGGCGGAGCTGGGATTTTATGATCTGCGTATTCTGGATGTCCAAAAGCGGCAGATTGACTTGGCGCGACAGTATGGGATACAAGGGTTCTGTTACTACTATTATTGGTTTAACGGGCGAAAGCTGCTGGAACGGCCGCTCGAGCAAATGCTCGGTCACCCGGAACTGGATTTTCCATTCTGTATCTGCTGGGCCAATGAATCCTGGTCGCGCCGCTGGGACGGCCTGGAAAATGAGGTTCTTATTCACCAGCAGCACAGTGCCGAAGATGATCTTGCGTTTATTCAGGAAGCTAGTTCGCTTTTTGCGGATTCACGTTACATCCGCGTGGGGAATCGACCGTTGCTGGTTGTTTATCGGCCGTCCCTGTTGCCTGATCCGGCGGCAACCGCACGACGCTGGCGCCAATATTGCCGTGGCCGCGGCATCGGTGAAATAGCTCTCGCCTATACTCAATCCTTTGACCGTGTTGATCCTGCCGCCATCGGGTTTGATTATGCCATTGAATTTCCTCCCAACAATATTGACGCGAAACGTATCACATCCGACATTCAGCCCTTGAATCCAAACTATGCCGGAACTGTTTACGACTACCCCACCCTGGTCGAAAATTGTCGAAATATGCCCCAGCCAAACTACCCTCTGTTCCGCGGCGTGTGCCCGGGATGGGACAATGAGGCCCGCAAACCAGGCCGTGGCATAACGTATGCCGGCGCAACACCGGCCCTGTACGGCCAATGGTTAAAAAATGCGTGCGAATATACGTCGCAAAACCATCCTGCCGACAAGCAATTTATTTTTATCAACGCATGGAATGAATGGGCAGAGGGTGCGCATCTTGAGCCGGATCAGCGCTATGGTTATGCCTGGCTGCAAGCCACGGCCCAGGCTTTGCAACAATTCCCTTCAGGCCCATTGCCTCGCAAACTCGTGATGGTGACGCACGACTGTCACCCGCACGGAGCGCAGCTTATCATTCTTAATGTATGCCGACATCTTTCCAGACAACTGGGCTGTACGCTTGTGATCCTCACGCTGGGTGAAGGGGAGCTGGAAGACCAGTTCGCTCAGTGCGGAGAAGTTCACGGTTGGTGGCAGCTATCAAGCCAGCAGCGCGAAGCGCTATTGTCAGAACTGAAATCGCAATCTTACTTCGGAGCCATCTGTAACACGGTGGTGTGCAGCGAAAACGCCCGTGACTTAAAAAGGCACGGATTCAAAGTGCTCTGGCTGGTGCATGAAATGGCCGGAGTGATTCGGCAGTTTGGACAGGCTGAGAATTTGGCCATAACGGCCAAAGCTGTGGACCGCGTGGTTTTTGCCTCTACGATTGTACGCGACTCTTTCCTGTCGCTGGCGGAAATTCCGCCCGGGAAAGTGCTCATAAGGCCGCAGGGGATGTACGCCCCTAATGAATATCTGACGGACCGCCATACCGTTCGCCAACAGGTCCGGACAGAACTTGGCATTCCGGCGGACGCCCCGCTGGTGCTGGCTGCGGGTTTTGGAGATCGCCGCAAGGGACCGGACTTATTCATTCAGGCTGGGAATGCCGCCTTGGAGCAGGACCCCGCTATTCATTTCGTTTGGGTGGGCGACCTGCATCAGGATTTTGAGATTATCGTGAAGAGATTGCTCCGTGCGGCACCCTCTCCGGAGCATTTTCATTTTGTTGGGCGCACGCGCGAAGTCAGCCGATATTTTGCCGCCGCTGATCTGTATTTGCTGACATCACGTGAAGATCCTTTTCCCAGCGTCGTCTTGGAAGCCTTTCATGCGGGCCTGCCGGTGATTGGATTTTCTCTCGCGGGCGGATTTACGCAAATCGTCACACCCAGTCTGGGGCGGCTGGTGCCCTATGAGGATACCCGCACTATGGGCCGGGCGATTATTGAATGCCTGGCGGATACCGCGGGGAGACATCACGTGGCCCAGGCGGGTCCACTTTTGATTAAAGAGCATTTCGATCCCCAGGCCTATGCGTGCGATCTGGCAAAAGAACTGGGCTGCACATTTCCCGCCGTCAGCGTGGTGGTACCCAACTTCAACTACGCCCATTACCTGCCGCAAAGGCTTAAGAGCATTCTTCACCAGACCTACAGGCCGGCCGAAATTATCTTTCTCGATGATGCCTCGGAAGATAACAGCGTGGAAGTGGCTCGCGAGATTCTTTCCTCCGGCAATATCCCTTTCCGTATTATTGAAAATCGTCAGAACCAGGGTGTATTTGCGCAGTGGTTGCGCGGAATTGATGAAAGCACTTCGGAACTTATCTGGATGGCGGAAGCGGATGATTTGTGTGCGCCGACATTGTTGGACCGCCTGGTGGACGGGTTCCGGCATCCCGGCGTCGTGCTAAGTTACGCGCAATCAAAGATGATTGATGAGCAGGGTGCCACCGTGGGAAATGATTATCTCCAATACACGCAGGACATCGATGCCAATAAATGGCGAACTGCTTATTTGCGGCCTGGAACTCTCGAAATCGCGGACTCCTTGATCATCAAAAACACGATTCCCAACGCCAGCGCGGTGCTTTTCCAGAAACCCTCCACTGCGGCGCTGCGGCCTTTGATGCAGGACCTCAAACACACCGGCGATTGGATGTTTTATCTCCATATCCTGCAGAACGGCTGGATTTGCTTCGTACCCGAGCCGTTGAATCATCACCGGCGGCACAGCCAAAGCGTGACCCTCGGTGGCACGGCGATCAATCTCTTTCGTGAGGTTCTGAAAGTGCAAATGTTCTGGATGGGGCAAATACCCACGGATCCGCACACGCAAGCCCTGATAGAAATGGTTCGTCAGTCAACCTACCAGATGTTATCCCTCCACTGCGGCGACTACCCTGACTACCGTCAGCACCCCGATCTGACTGATGTCCTTGACCCGCCCCGCCGGCGGAATGCGGCGAGCCGCAAAACGCGAAAGTCTCACATCCCAGTCACTGCGTTGGCGCATGCCGGGACTTGACGGGTGGTGGCCAGCAGCAGCGATGGAAAATAACCCCGCCTAGAACATTCTCGGCCCTGCAGGCAGGCTAATAACCGGCACGCCGGTTTCGCTTTGTGGGTGCTTCGCTCTTGAACGCGGGACGGTTAAAATCTCTATGATGATTCTATCGCTGGGCCTTTGTTTCAAGTAAGGGTCCGACCTGTTGAAGAGGTGAAACGTGGAGACATTTGCAATACCGGTAGACATGCAAAAGATTGCGGCCTATTGTCGGCACTGGAAAATTCGTAAATTGTCTATTTTCGGGTCGATATTACGCAATGATTTCTCGCCGGGTAACGATGTGGATCTGCTATTGGAATTTGATCATGGCGGAGCCATGACCTTCGACAATCTTCCTGAAACGATGGAGGAGGCATCCGCGGTTTTTGCAGGTCGTACGGTTGATCTTGTGGAAAACCGGTTTATCACCAATCCCTATCGCCGACAGGAAATTTTAAGGGCACAAAGGGTTGTCTATGAATTCTGATGTTCTCTAGCAGATCGCGTCAATTCACGCGCAGCGACTCCTGGACGCGATCGTCGTAATTCTTGGCCAATAAGCCTTTGCGGGCCCCATTATTGCGCCAAAAATATTTCCGATCAGGATGATTTAAAAGCCATCCCAAAGTGCATTGATTGGAACTGCCCACTCGTGATCAGAGCCGTCGTGAATGGTTACGCTATTTTTTGATATAGGCGGGCCTGATGCCCGCCACCGTGGGATAATCAACCATCACATCAGTATCGACAAGAATCTGCTCGGGCACAGCATTAACCCCGATCCCACTGGGAGCGGAGGCGTGGAACGCTGGGCAAATCTCGGCGTTTTGCCCATATCCCAGCAGCTTGATCCAATATCATGGTCTTCCGCTGTGCGCTGAATTGCTCAATCAGGCGATCCACCGCCTCGCGTATTAAATCGCTTTGGTTCCGGCCCGTTGTCAGTGACAGGGCAGCCAAACCCTCGCGTTCCTCCCATGTCAGATAGATCTGCGTTCGCACCATAGATCGACCTCCAATGTATACACCTGTAGTAAACATTACGTTGACTCGATTAACAAGGCAGATAAATCAGATTGAATCGTCATCCGGAACCATTCCAAAGTGCATTCATTGGAATCGCCCAGCAATCCGGGCCGAAGGGAAGCGTTTCATGGCCGCTGTATAGAATAATGCCGCGCAGAAAGCTTTGGCCGGCGGCTTGGCGAAGTACCTCCATACCGCGCAAATCTGTTTTGGAAAGGGTCTGGGAAAATTTTACTTCTATGCCGACAACTCTTCCCCGGCGATCTTCCAGCACGAGGTCCACTTCTGCCCCTGAAAGCGTGCGAAAATGAAAAAATTCAGATCTTGTTTTTGCCCATCCCGCCTGCTTTATCAGTTCCATGGCTGCCAGATTTTCCACCAGATGACCGGCCAGTGTCGAATTGGCTTCCAGCCGGTCCTGATCCAAATCCATGAGATGACAGGCCAAGCCAGTATCTACCAGCATGGCCTTTGAGGCCTTGGCCAGTCGGGCGTTGGCATTGCGGTGCCAAGCGGGCAGCGAACCCGTCAAAAACAAACCGGACAGCACGGCCAAATATCGCTTCACCGTAGTTTGTGGAAGTGAAAGCGTTCGCGCCACATCGGCAACATTCAGAATAGACATGTCGCGACTCGCCAGAAGGCGCAGCAGGTTGGGAAATATGCCGAGGTTTTCCACGTTGGCCAAGTCGCGCACATCGCGCTGCAAAATTGTGGTTTCGTAGGAATCAAACCAGCGGGCTTTTGACTCGGGAGTTGTGCGTTGCAGCGGCTCGGGATAGCCGCCGGCGATCAGGCGTGAAAGCAACATTTGCCGGCCTTCAAAGTTGATGGGTATGCTGACAAACTCTTCGGCCAGCAGTTCATCAATCATCGAACCATGCGTGCCGGTGATTTCCCGTTGCGCCAACGGCCAGAGAGTATGCAGTTCCATTCGCCCCACAAGCTGTGACGCCAAGTCAGGAATAACCATGATGCCAGCGGAGCCAGTCATCAAAAATTTTCCCGGTTTACGGTCACGATCTATGGCGGCTTTGATCGCGCGGGCCAGCTCCGGTGCCGCCTGCACTTCGTCAATGGCGATCGGCCCGTCAAACCGTGCCAGAAAGCCGCCCGGATCAGTACGGGCAGCGGCAAGCGTGGCGGCATCATCAAGCGATAGATAACGCCGCCCCGTCTTTTCCGAAAGCATTTTCACAAGCGTACTTTTGCCAGCCTGCCGTGGCCCCTGAATATAAACGGCAGGTGTATCAAGCAGTGCGGTTTCGACAAACGGCGCAATGTATCGTTGAACCAACATGCTGGGATTATATCCGTTAACCGGATTAAAATCAACCATTACGTGGTGGAATTTCAGCCACGTCGATATTATCGGGCCATCCGTTGACGGGGGCGCTTTTTGAAACCGCCGTCGCGGGTGAAATCCGAAAGCTTTCGGCCACACTCCCAACCCCGCCGAACATCTACCATTGGCGAAGCCACAGCGGCGCTGAAGTTGATTTGTTGCTGGAGCGTGATGGCAGGTTTTATCCGATGGAGGTCAAATTATCCTCACGGCCATCGCGGCATGACACAAGGGGAATTGTGTCCTTTCGCGAAAACTATTCTGAATTGAAAATTGCGCCGGGACTGGTCATTGCACCGGTGGAACGCATGGAGCAGTTATCCGAAAATGATTTTTGCCTGCCATGGGACAGCGTATAGGTGCCGTCATTATGCCGACGCCCCGGCCCCAAATAGCCGCCATAAAAACCCTATCCCCGAAAACTCTGAGTCCCCGTTGCACTCACACCGCAGGGCCGGGTGGCCGGAAGATGTGAGAACATATGGGTGGGGACATATGGGTTGTCACGCCCGCAGCGGGACGTTACACTGGCTATTTCCGTATGATTCGATGCTTTGGCCAACAAGACCGCGCCGGGGTTCTGTTGGCCAGCGCATGTTGCGGCTGGGCGAGCCGGCGCTACTGGCTGCTTAAGGAGTCTCACAATGAGAAGGGTATTGTTTTCGTATCCATCATCCATCGGAAAATTGTTTGGAGCCGGCGCCTTGTTGGCGCTGCTGGTTGGCGTGCCATCGCACGCGAAGGCAGACCAGATGGTATCTCTTTCCTACTCATTTAGCTCACTTACAGAGCCGGTTAATAACGCCTACGTTCTGTTGGGGCAGGAAGACGCCGGACCAAGCGCAGCGAACTTGGCCTTTGTCAATATCGGGCAGGTTCCCGCCAACACGCCCTATTCAGGAACACTTAATTTGGATTTCACAACCTTGGGTCTCACCTATGGAGCCGCAACCTCATTCACTCTCTTCGGTACCACGGTTGGCCCCAATGGTCATACCAATCTTGTTACCGCGTTCGCCAATTGGCTCGATCCTGCAGCAACAGAATCCTCATGGTCCACGATGCTTGGTTACTACCCGCTGAACTATAAGCTGTTTATCAATGCGATGTTTAATGGCACCTCGGTTGACCAGGTCGCCGCGGCACCAGCCTATTGGGAGTCGCAAGGCTACCCCCAACTTGTCTTACCGTCAGCCGACATTTTCGACACGCCCGGCACAATCTTTCCGAGCGTTGCCTGGGGAACATCGCCCTCGACCCAGGAAATCATCCGATACAGCGATACGGGTGCCGTGGGGCAGGTAATGGGATTCGAGGATCCAAGTTTTGGGCCAGCCACGGGAACTCCTGTGCCGGAACCGTCCGTTTTCGCACTATTCGCGGCCGCGTTGCTTTTCGCCATGCCCCGCTGGTGCCAACGGGGCGGCAGGCATTCGTAGACCAATTTTTTGTTTCATTGGCGCAATGCACGTATTGCGAAATACTTTCTGTCTCGCGGTATGGGTTACCCTCGCGCAGCAACCGGAGCGTGGCTTAGCGAGGGCGCGCACCACGTTCCGCAGGTTGCTATTCCGCCCCACCCGTGCGCCGCAACGCTTTGCGGTGCCGGGTGGCGGCTTCCGAAACCCGGTTTCGTGCCATGAGATTTCATCCGTCGTTCGACACGGTCTCCCGCGTTGTGATGCAGGCACCGGGGGAAAGCTGTCGCTGCGGCGGAGTGTGGCAATTTTTCCGGGCGGGGCCGAAATGTCGCTAAATTAAGGGCAGATCACACCGGGTGGTTCCGGCGCGGCGGGATGCTGTTATGGCAATCCCCGCCTCCGGCAACGTCGGCGGCTGTGTGACTTTTACCCGCGCGGCCGTGTTGCCCGGAAATATTTCCTCGCCCCTATGGCGGAGCGGTTTGCCCGCTCCGCGGCAATACTCAAGACCCAATAGAATTTGAGATTTTCATTAGCTCGCGGGAGAATATGCGCCCCCTACCCGCTGGAATCCTTTCGGGCGCGGGAGCGGCACCATTTAGCCGCCAGGCGACACTGTGATTCATCAACCAAGGTAAGCCAGAAATGACGCGACTCCATTTGGGTGATAGCCTTGAGTTTATTCGCAGCAATATCCGTTTGCGTACGCAGCATGGATGATCCGTGAACGCGATATTCCGCAAGGGGTACAGCACCACCCTGTTGACCATACAGTCCGGCCTCTACCATCCGGCACCACAGGTCGAAATCCTCCCAACCGGAGCGCGTGCCGTCGTATCCTCCCGCAATCGCCCACGCGTCTTTTGCGACTATCGCCATCGCGTCAATAAAGTTACCTCCGACAAGCTGAACAGGCGAGAAAGGTCGGTCCCCCATCATGTAGTTCGCGTCTCCAAATTGCCGGATCAACGGATACACAAACGCCAGCCCGGTTTCTCTTATTGCCGCAAGAAGGTCCTCGCAACACCTCGGCAAAAGTCGATTATCCGCATCCAATGGAAGGATAAATGGAGTTTCCGCAGCATCAAAGCCAACGTTGCGAGTCAGCCCCAGGCCTTGGTTAGCCTTGTTACGCATAACAACAAGCCGATTGAAGCGGTCCGCGTGCCGCTTGGCCCATTCCATTACAATCTCCAGCGAACCATCGGTCGAGCAATCGTCCACCACAATAAGATCGAAGAGTTGCAAGGTCTGATTTCGCACCGACTCTAACGCCTCGACGACATATTGGGCGTAGTTATATAGCGGCATAACAACGGATATCTCGGCGGTGGCGAGGTGGTCCACGACAAGGAACTGTTCCGCTTCCGGAACCGATGGCAAAGATTGTCGGGGCGCGGCGGCACGGTGCAAATCCAACTCAAAAGAGCGAGCACCTTCAGCACCTTCCTGAACCTGCATAACGACGGATCGCAGGGCCTCTCTGCGTTGCCGCGGACCGTACGTCCGTAGCGTCTCGTAGAAAGCGGATCGGGCGGCACGGTGCCGGAGATCCGGATTGTCAGTGAGTTTACGCAACACGGAGTACCATTCGTCGGGGTTATTTGCGAGGAAGCCATTTTCCGCGTGACAAATTGCCCGGCAGAAAGGTTCCGTGGGGGAAGCGACGGTGCACACGTCAACCAAGGCTGCTTCAAAATATTTTAGTTCACTTTTACACTCACAATATGGATTCCCCGTCTCCAGGGGCGCAAGGTTAATGTCGAACCGGGCCAGCTCATCGGGAAGATTCTCCAAGGGCACCACGTTCCGCCACTCGATACGGCCTTGTACCTCAGATAGCTCCGGAAATTCTCCCACATCGAGCAGACGGTGTTCATCCGAGTGACGGAATAATACCAGCAGACAGTTAGGGGTTTCCCGCAAGATCCTGGCCACCGCCGCCGCAGCCTGCTTGAAATCACGTTGGTGCGTGCGGGTTCCTCCGGCATATCCAATACGCAATATTCCATCAGCCGCGGCCAATCTCCGCCGGCGCACGGCCAAGCGGGATCTTTCAAGCGTGATTTCATCGAATCCGTTGGGCAGTACAAAGGCCGGTTTATAGGCCCGACGGATGTGGTAAGCAAGACTTTCCGTGGGTGCCGTACAAAAGTCCGCGGCGGCCATCGCGTCACGCACTGAGGCGTAATGGCGTTGAACCATCTCCTGTGTGAAGTTTTGGCTGCGGATCCCATCGATAATCTCAGCAGTCGCTAAGTCAGGGTTAAACATCAGGTCATCTACATCGAAGACCACCTTTCCGCCGCTACGGTGAACCGCATCGACGGCCGCCGCCAAGGCCGGGGTCCAACTCGCCCGCCAGACAAATAGAACATCCGCGCCGACAATCTCGTTGAGCTTTGCCGGAAGATCGTCTAAACATAGCTGGTGGGCTTCCATCCCGGCTGCCTGAGCTGCCGCAACATACCGGGCCACCCGGTAAGCGTTTCCAGGCGTTCGTGGTTCTCCCGACAGATAGGTCACGTGTAGCTTATTAATGGGTCGCGGCGGAACTTTGGCAATTGGCGGCAGTTCCACCACCACGGGGCGACGCAGCCGGCGACGCCAAGGCCGCGGCATCCCGCCCGTGAATGCTCGCCAGAAAGCCTTTCGTGATTTGCGCCCAAATTCCGTCAACCGCGGAAACCGAGGGGCGAAGGCCCGCAAGGGTAAGGTAAGCCGCCACGCAAAGCTGGTCTCAACTGTGGTCAGCCGCTGAACAAGCTGTGCCACCTGTTCCCGCGACTGGGCCAACTCCTCCGATTGTCGCTTCGTCTCCTGGTCATGGGTATGTTTTTGCCGCGTTCTCGCATCGACGGCTGCGGCCAGTTGCGCACGCAAGTAGTCGGCCTCCTCAGCGCGTTGCCTGGTGTCCGCGGCGTGCGCGGAACGTAGCCGTTCGATTTCCACGGCGGCTTCTTCCAGTTGGCTACGGAGTTGATTGGACTGAGTCATTTGGCGTGCCATGTCTTCGGCATTCAGTTGGGCCAGTCTTGCCAGCGATTCGATCGACCGCGACCGCTCCTTAGTGAGGTCCGCACTGTGCCGGGCCAGCTCGGTGGTGTTTTCCGTTCTAAGTTGATCAATCGTCGCCTCAGGGTCACCGGTCTCCATGCGGGTATAGGGGAAAACCGCGTGGGTCTTGGCTCCCATAGCCTTGGCACGGGTGACAGCCTGCAACGGCGGCAGGGTGCTGGATCCCTCCTGAAAAGCGTAAGAAACAGCGTGGAAATCTATCCGTTCTTCGTCCACAGCTGCTTTGCGATGGACGCGGAATAGCGAAAGCAGATTCACCAGAAAGGTTTCGGGATGCACACGGGCCAGACTCTCGGTCGCCACCAGTGATTCGTCTGGAAGCCTGGCGGCCGCCGGGCTACCGGCGCGGGCAAACATAAGCACGTTTTGGGCATACCACCAATCCACATCAGGGTGCGTCCAAAAGCGGTTCCGCAACCAGTCGAAACAATGAAATCCCCGCGCGCGAAATAGCAACGCCCAAAATTCCGGCCACTGCTCGTTAACGTGGTTCGTGCCGTACTGAAACGGGATTGCGGCGGAAAATAGAATCACGTCACCGAGTCGCGTCAGATCTTCCACGAAGGGCTCAGCCCGGCTAAACGCAAGATGTTCGGCGACCTCCATGCACATTACCAAGTCGAACCGGGCGGGGTGCCCGAGAATCTCGCCAACGTTTTGGGCCTCGAGGTCGCCACCCAAAAAGTCATCCGACGGGATCAACAACCTTGAACGATCAATATACTGGCCGTCAATTCCCAAAATTTTCGACGCACCCAGTTCCATGGCCGCTCGCAGCCAGCTTCCCTCGCCGCACCCAACATCGATTACGGTATTGGGGTGCAGCCTCTCGAACACCGGCGGGAGGATCGTGCGAGCAGAGAGCAGGCTTCGACCCGTGCGACTGTCAAAGAACTTCGAATCATAGACATTATGTTCTTGCATATGACATTCCTCCTCGCCGGATATTATTATTTCGGCATCGATGAGTAATATACATCAGGACGGAGGCCGGCCGGCAACCGCATTGCCCCCTCATGCTATTTCTTCCCCATTCACACCTGCCGGAAGCATGCCCATGGCAGTAGACGACTCAGCTCCTTCTGTCGGTCCGATCAACTGCGTCTCGTACAGCCTTCGGTACGGCGGACAATTTGTGAAGAGTTCAGCGTGCGTGCCGCAGCCGACGATTCGGCCGGCGTCCAGACATACCACCAGGTCCGCGGACATCACGGTGCTGAAGCGATGGGCGATGATAAAGGTGGTGCGATCACGCATGAAATCTTCCAGCGCCAAAGCGATTTTCGCTTCGCTGTCGGAATCCACCTGACTCATTGCTTCATCAAGTATTAAAATCGCCGGGTCGCGCAGAATAGCCCTGGCCAAGGCAATGCGCTGCCGCTGGCCGCCGGAAAGCCGGGTGCCGCCCTGGCCAACCTGCGTCTGATAGCCCTGGGGCAAGTCACGGGCGAATTCATCTACATAGCTTCGTTGGGCCGCCTGCATGATTTGCTCGTTGCCGGCTTGCCGCATTCCATAGGCGATATTGTTGTAGAGCGTATCGGAGAACAAAACTGTTTCCTGGGTCACCAAGCCGATCTGCCGCCGCAGTGAATTTACCGATACCGTTCCCGTATCCACCCCATCAATAAGAATTCGCCCTTCCGTGGGAATATACAACCGGGGCAAAAGCGAAAGCAGCGTGGTTTTGCCCGAACCGTTGCTCCCGACCACCGCTACAAACTGGCCACGGGGAATCGTCATATTAATATCCTGCAGGACCCATTCATCGTGGCCCGGATATTTGAAGGAAATATTTTCAAACGTTACCGCCTGCTTATGACGCGGCAGTCGGGGCAATTTGGGCGATAAATTTGGCTCCCTCGGCAAATCAATAATTTGAAAACACCGCGCGGCCGCCGAATTGGCGATTTGCACCTGGCTGTTAATATCATTGAGTTTCCGCAGGGGTTCAAAAATGGCAATCAGACAGGCCAGCATCAGGAAAAATTCATCCCGGCCAATCACATGATGAAAGGTCAACTCCGCGGCCCACATCAGCGGAATGCTCACCAAGATAATGGACATGGTTTCAAACATGGGCCGCGACAGCGCCATGTAATGCTGCAGATGGCGGATAGCTTTAAACAAATCCCGATTCGCCCTCGCAAAGCGCCGCCGTTCATAACCGGCACCGGAATAGGCCTTGATTACCCGGATAGACTCCAGTGCCTCGCTGCTGATTCCCACAACCGCCGACCAGCCCTGTAGCTGCATGCCCCCCATGTTCATCATTTTTTTACCATATTTGCGGATCACCACGCCCATGGCCGGCAATATCAGCAGCATCGCCACAAACATCTGCCAATCCACCATGACCGCCAGAATCGCCACGCCCAGCGACTTTGTCGGCTCCAGAATCGCCTTCCCCAGCACACTTCCCAAGCCACCTGCCACAAAGGTCGTATCTACGTTGACTCTGCTGACCAAGTCATGCGTGCCTTGGTTGGCGGTATAAGACAGCGGCAAATCCAAAATATGATTAAAAAGTTTACGTCGCAGATCAACAATAATTTTATTAGCCACCACCCCACTGATAAAGGTCTGTAAATAACGGAACGTGCTGCCCACAATGCACAAACCGATAAAGACCAAGACCACCCAAAACAGGCTCCAGATTCGGCGCTGCGGCATAAGCTTCACAGCAGACGCCCAGAGCTGGGTACTCCATTTCAGTGGAGGTAGTGTGGCGGAAAGCGTTCGCGGCACCGAACCATCATTGGCGGTTACGGTTAATTGCGCGGTGCTGCCGGGCTTAGCGTCAGCCAATAGCGACATCATTTTGAGCCAGGAATCAGCGCTCTCCAGAACCTGGCCAGTTGGTGAAACAATCCGCACACTACGAATTTGATCACCAATTTGAATACTATGCAAAGGCGTCTGGGCCTTGGCACCAACGCCAAGAATGCTGATGGCCAGTTTTCCCTTGCGAGCACTGGCGGTTAGTCCCAACGTTTGGATGTGCAGGCGTTGCTGGGCGATGGTCTGATCCCGCCAGCCATGGACCCCTTCCGCCCCCATAAAAATTTTCATCACTGGATAAAGCGTTGCGACCCCGGATGCGTAAGACAAGCTCACGCCGATGGCACACAAAAATGAAAATACGATCTGCCAGCGGTAGGGCCATGCGCCCCGCATCAATCGCCAAAATGGTTTCATTAACGTTTCCCGATTACCATCCAATAATACAAGAATTATAGCAAAGTTACGTCCCTCTGGTAAGCAGGAGGCAGAGGCCAATACTGGCGGATAATACGATTGAACCATCACCAGAAGCCTGCCCGAGTAATCGCCGAGTTGCGATGGATCTGGCTGGGTGACAGGTTACGGGTTACAGGGGACAGTTGAATAATGAGGAGAAACAGGGGAAAATTACCACAGTTGGAACGGAGATAAGGGAGGGTATAATGTGGGACCGTTGGTCAACTTCAATA
>JAJZGH010000369.1 GCA_021798635.1 Planctomycetota bacterium
ATTCCAACGCCGCCAGCGCATCTTCGCGGCGCGTAATACCGCATATTTTAATTTTTATCTCTGCTGCCTGTGTCATCAAATCTATCACCGGAATTTTATCATACTACCCGGTGCATGGAGCTTCAATGCAATCGGGACGATATAATAGAGAGTTAACGTATCGGAAGCGAAAGGAGGTACCTTATATGCACGCCAGACAGATCAAACGTATTTTCCCAGCGATGCTGCTTTGCATGGGGGCTATGGCCCTGGCCGGGTGCGACAGCTACTGGGCGGGCGGATACTGGCGGAGCGGGGTTGTCGTTGAGCAACCTGGTCCCTATGCCTATGAGTATTATTATGACCCGCAGCTCCAGGCCTATTACTGCTATTACCCCAGCTACGGCTGGCGCTATTGCCCTTCGCCGCCACCGCCGGGTGCTGTGTTCTGGCGCGGTCCGGTGCCCCTGTATCTGCCCCGGCCGGCCCCAGTTATCGGATTCAATTATTATTTTGATCCTGATCGTCATGTTTACTATTACCGGGGTCCGGACGATCGGTGGCGCTATTATCCGGGACAGCCACCTCCGGAGGCGCGATTCTGGCATGGGGATCGTCCGGATGCTTTGCCCCGGCCGCCGCGCGATGCACCGGAATGGCACCCGCGCGGTGAGGATCGCGGACGGCGACGGGAGCGCCATTGATCTGCAGGATCTGATTTAACGTGTGTCCGAGGGCTGTAATGGCGGATTACGCACCGATACTTGCCTGGATTGACGCCCAGCAACCGCGCATGGAAAGTCTCGTGTCACGCTGGGCGGCCATTAACTCCGGCAGTTGCAACATCGCCGGTCTTGACCGCATGGTGCAGGAACTCACCGATGCGTTCGCCCTATTGCGGCAACCCATCACGCGTATCCCACTGCCGCCCCGACAAATTATCAAGGCGGATGGGCGCATGGCCGCAGAGCCGCTGGGGGTGGCGCTGTCGATAAAGGCGCGCCCGCAACTCCCGCGGCCGGTGTTGTTGGGGATTCATTTTGATACGGTGTACCCGGCGGATAGCGCATTTCAACAGGTGCAACGCATTGAGCCGCAGACTCTCTGCGGCCCGGGTGTGGCGGATGCCAAGGGTGGATTGGCGGTTATGCTTATCGCGTTGGAGGCGCTGGAGCGGTCGCCGTATGCGGGCAATATCGGCTGGGAGGTGTTGCTGAATCCTGATGAGGAAATTGGTTCGCCCGGCTCGGCCCCGCTGTTTCTCTCCGCGGCCCAAGGCAAAATTCTAGGGTTGCTTTTTGAACCAGCGCTACCCGATGGCAGCCTGGTGGGGACACGGAAAGGCTCCGGGAATTTTGTTTTTGTCGTCAGGGGAAAAGCAGCGCACGCCGGCAGAGATTTCCACGCCGGCCGCAGTGCGATCGTTGCGTTGTCGCACATTATTCTGGCGTTAAATAAGCTCAACGACCGCGGACCGGATATAACGGTGAACATTGGACGCATCGAAGGCGGCGGGGCATTAAACATTGTGCCGGATCTGGCGATAGCCCGCGTCAATATCCGTTGTCGGTTGCCGGAACATCAGGGTCAAATTCACCGGGAGCTTGATGCCATTATCAAACAAGCCGCCCGAACGGACGGCATTACCGTTGAACTGCATGGCGAATTTCATGCCCCACCCAGGATTTTTGATGAGGCCCATGCCCTGTGGTTTAAGCGCGCGGCCCAATGTTCAATGGAACTGGGTATGCCCCTTACCTGGCGCGACAGCGGCGGAGCCTGTGATGGCAACCGCTTATCAGCTGCGGGCCTGCCGACCATTGACACATTGGGGCCGGTAGGCGTCGGCATTCACAGCTCAGCCGAGCAGATTTCGTTACCCACATTGGCGCAGCGCGCTAAACTGACCGCTCTATTGCTGTTGAAACTGGCGCATGGTGATTTTGGAACACCTTAATCCCCCCGCACCCCCTAAGAATCTGCAAACTGTTGCGTTCCACCACCGGCAGAGCCGGCGGCTTTGTTATGTTTTTTCGGCCCGGTGTGGGGAGTGACCGGCGTGCCATGCCTGCTATCGTTATTTGCCAAGCTTATTTACTAAGCCGTGCTTTTTATTCGGGCGGTGGTTATTATACTACGCCGTGTCATCCATTGGGCGTCAATCGCCGGAATTCATGAGGAGCCATTATGTCCGTTGGTGCAAATATTGAATCGATCATGCATGAAAATCGCACGTTTGCTCCCCCGGCATCCTTTACTGCCAAAGCCAATATCAGCTCTCAGGAACAATATGAAAGCATGTACCGCAAGTCCATTGACCACCCCCAGGAATTCTGGGCGGAGATGGCGGGAGACCTGGCTTGGCTGACCCCTTACAGCCATGTTCTTGATGACAGCAAGTCCCCTTTTGTGAAATGGTTCACCGGCGGGAAAATCAACATTGCGCAAAATTGTCTGGACCGGCATGTGGATGCGGGACGGGGCGACAAACCTGCCATTCTCTGGGAGGGCGAACCAGGTGATACCAAAACATTAACCTATCTTGAATTGCTCAAGGAAGTCTGCCGCCTGGCCAATGCGCTGAAATCGCACGGCGTGCGGTCCGGCGATCGCGTAGCGATTTATATGCCCATGATTCCCCAGGCCGCCGTGGCCATGCTGGCTTGCGCCCGAATTGGAGCGGTACATACCGTTATTTTCGGCGGTTTTGCGGCTGAATCACTGGCGGATCGTATGAATGATGCGCAGGCTGTGGCATTAATCACAGCCGATGGCGGGTGGCGGCGCGGCAAAATTGTGGAACTGAAAAATAATGCCGATGCGGCGCTGGCCAAAGCCCCTTGTGTGCGACACTGTATTGTGGTTAAACGCACAGGCCAGAATATCACCATGCAGCCCGGAAGGGATGTGTGGTACGAGGATTTTGTATCGGGCAGCTCCGAACATTGCCCGCCCGCCGCACTGGACAGCGAGCACATGCTCTTTATTTTGTACACCAGCGGCACCACGGGAAAACCCAAGGGCGTGGTGCACACCACGGCCGGCTATCTGCTGGGTGCTTATCTGACATGTAAATATGTATTTGATTTAAGAAAAGAAGATATATACTGGTGCACAGCGGATATCGGCTGGGTAACGGGGCATACGTATATGGTATACGGCCCGCTGGCGTGTGGGGCCAGTGTGGTTATGTATGAAGGCGCTCCCAATCAGCCGGACATGGACCGGTTCTGGAGTATCGTTGAAAAGTACCGTGTGAGTGTGTTTTACACGGCCCCCACGGCCATCCGAGCCTTTGTAAAATGGGGTGATCAGTATCCGCAACGCCATGATTTATCAAGCCTCCGCTTGCTGGGAACCGTGGGCGAGCCGATCAACCCGGAAGCGTGGATGTGGTATTACCGCGTGATTGGCTCAGAGCGCTGCCCCATTGTGGATACCTGGTGGCAGACGGAAACCGGTTCTATTATGTGCACCCCCCTGCCGGGGATCACACCGGGCAAGCCGGGAAG
>JAJZGH010000370.1 GCA_021798635.1 Planctomycetota bacterium
CAATTCCTGAAAACACATCAGGTGACAAACATAATTGTGACATACCGCAGTTGAAGATGCAATACGTATTTATACGTACTTGTTTATACGTGCTGCTGTCACATTTACCGGACTGCTCTAGGAGGTAGTGGAGGCAGGGGGAGGATTAACGTGGGGAGATTTACACCTTATTACCGGCTCATGGCCCCGACGCCCGGAGTGTTTGTTCGAATCCCCGCGTCGCGGTGGGTGGCCTAACTGCCGGGGGAACGCGGGGCAGGCCGGGGATGTCAAACGTCATGCGGGCGGCAGGAGCCTTGGCCAGTAATTTTGCCAGTAGTTCCGCTTTGGAGCACACGTGCAGATGCTGATAAAGGCTTTTAATGTACTGATGCACCGTATGACGGCTAAGCATCAGGCGGGCGGCGATCCGCTTTTCGGCATGGCCGGCCAAAAGCAGATGGAGCGTTTGCCGCAGGCGCGGGCTTAGCGCCGCCGGCAAGGAGTCGGAACAACCATTATCCAGATCGCGCTGGAGCATGATCACCAATTCGTTGTGAAATAATTCCATAATGCGCTGATGCCGCAATGACAGTGGCGGTTCTCCCCAGCCGCGAAGCATGTAAATAACATGGTCGCGCCGCAGCCACGGCAGCGGGCGCTGGGATATGATGAAGCTGTCCACGCCGCTGGCGCGGCGATAACGCTGAACATGTTCGCATCTATACCAGTGCGCCGGCGTCATAAACTGATCACGGAATTGTGTCAGCGGCCGCCCGACGCGCGGATAGATTACCTGCCAGGTTGGATCATCGGAGATGTCCAGGCGGGAAAAGTATTCCCGCCAAGCTATGCGTTCCTGATCGCCGCGCCAGCCAAAATCAACGGGATTAGTAGGCCTCATGCGATCCAGGGTATAGGGTAATTCCATTTCGCCGGTAAGGCCCACCTGTGCCCCCAGCAGCGCCGTGAGGCCGGAGAGTAAATGCAGCCGCCATGCCGCCGGATCGGCGCGCAGTTCGCGGATTTCCCCCAGCAGCCCAAATATTTGCCGCACGTCTCCAAGGCCAATGATCTGAGATTTACTCATTTGGTACTCTGTCAAGTTTGCGCCAATCCGCGCGTTTCGTAAAGTTGCACCAGCAGTTCGGAACGGGTGCTGACCGCAAAGCGCCGATGCAGTTCCTTCACATATCCATGTACCGTGTTGCAACTGCAACCCAACTCCACGGCCACCTGCTTTTCGCCCATGCCGGTTCCCAGCAGATCAAGGGTTTGGCGCAGGCGGGGAGAAAGCTGCGCCATCGCAGCAGCCCCGGCGCAGGGTGCAACATCCCCAGGCGTGATGCGGGCCAATTCCTGGTGGAACAACTCAACCATTCGGCGATGCCGGAGTTGGAAAGAGCGGTTATTGGACGGGGCCAGCATCAAAAGCCACTGGTGGCGTAGAGGGCTCCTGAAGCGGCGGTATGAAGTGATAAAACTACATAAATAGAAATCTTTATACGTCATGGGAACCTCGCCGCTGATACACCAGGGGCGGTTATCGCCGGCCTTGGTGCACGCACGCATCCGGGCCTCCGCAATCAACTGAATAATTTCCGTGCGGCTCGAAAACGCGACTGGATGACCGCGGCGACAAGCCGGAAGAAGGTGGTCGCGTTGCGTTTCGCGGGCGCACGTGACAACGTCCACGACCGACCGGGTTAAGTCTGTCGGAGTGCTGTCAAAGCTCTGCACGCTGATGCCGACCTGCGAACCGGTCAGACCACACAAACCGGACAACATTGGCTGTTTCCAAAACTGCGGCTGCTGACGCAGGGCGCGCAAGTCATTGAGAAGGCGAAATATGCCGCAGACATCCGTTAAGCGCAGCGGGTGGAAGCTTTTCATGACCGACTCCCCGTTGATCCGATCTTACTCTCATACCCCTTCCAGTACACCAGCATGAGGGCCAAACCGCGCACGAACTTCGCGACGGCCCAAGCCAGACGAACCCTTTGCGCCTCCCGGCTCGCTCCACTAGATTAGCTAAACAAGAAAGCAATATACCCGAAAAATTAAGCAAAAGTCAAATTTTATACGCGTGATCCGCGGTCTTTTTTAACGTCCCCTGTCAGGTACGCCGTCGTCGCGGTCACTTGTAGAGCACCGGATGATTAATCCGGTGGTTGATCCAGTGCCGCGAACGAACCACCGGGTTATCACCACGGTGCTCTACGCCCAACTGATTATTGAAGTAGCCGACTCGGCGTCCACGCTCCAACTCATCGAAGAGGCTATCCGTCCTACGCCGCCCCGCGGCACCGCCAACGCTATGACCGCCTCACACCCGGGGGAAAGAATTTTTTACGGGCCATGGCGGGGTGCCGCAGTTTACCGATACACACCGGTGATCTGGCCGAATTGCTGAAAGTAAGGGTTTCCACGTCAGGTGAAACTGAAGAGCAAATAAAGTTGAGGCATGGGAGCGGCTGTCGCCGAGGAAAACACCGCTTCCTGCGGTCTGCTTTTTGCTTTCCATTCTCAAGCCTCAATAGCGCGCCTTTGAGATTTCAAATTTGAACCTTGAGATTTGGGAACCCCGGAGTCTATCCGCACAATCCGCGTAATCCGCGGTCATTTTTATTGAGGGACGCAACGGGATTAAACCGCGGATCACGCTGATTACGCGGATACCAGGGAATCGGGCTGCGGCCCGATAGAGCAGAGTTTCGAGAGAGTAGAGAGTGTAGAGAGTGGAACGGGACCTCACGTGGAAGCGCCGCGGAACAAAATCAGCTCCGTGGAATCTCAGGCGATCATACGAATGGTTATCGGGTAGTGGTACATCTGGCCCTGGGAAGCTTTGACGGTGGCAATAATGCTGGTGACAAACATGAAGATAATCAAAGCGACAAATAGAACAAACCCGATCACGACCAGGCAGAGGACGGCAGAGACAATAAAATATATAAAGATCGTGATATGAAAGTTCAGAGCTTCGCGGGCGTTGGCACGGACAAACTCGTCCGAGGCTGCAAACAGCACCACCAGGGGCAGAATAATAAATCCCAGGCCCAGAAGTGTCCCAATGTGCGGCAATGCCGCCAGAAGGTTGTTATTGTTGGATAGCGGCGGTGCCGGCAGGCTTGGCCCCGCCCCGTCTACACGCGGCGCGGAGCTTAAAAGGCAATGACACTGGCCGCACACCTGATGGTCCTGCCAGAGGTAGGTGGTCTCCAGCGCACCAATTTCGCGTCCGCAATTGGAGCATTTATTTTGATCACCCATTTTAACATCTCCTCAACTGGAAAGAATTTTAACAAGCCCATCGACGGTCCGCCAATTTCCCTCGGACGTGTGCCTGAAATGCCACTTCTATGCTACATTATCCGCTGGTTAACTTACAGGGGTGTATAAGGATGATGAATCGGTTGCAACTTGCCCGTTGTATGGATCATAAAGGAGTTGATGAATGAAAATTCTGGTCACGGGCGCGGCGGGGTTCATCGCATCGCGGCTTTCT
>JAJZGH010000108.1 GCA_021798635.1 Planctomycetota bacterium
TTCCACGTGGGGCCGACGCCTGGCTGACCATTGACGGTATGACATCCGATACATCCCAGTGACTTGTAAATTTTCGCTCCCAAAACATGTAACGCGACAGGTTGGGGGCCGGCGGGTGCTTTGGCCACGGGGGCAGCCGCGCCATTTGCAGCCGCCGGGGCTGCGGAAGCGGCCGAAGTTGCGGCCTTTGTCGGTGCGGACGATGCAGCCGGCTCGCTACCAGCCGGTTTATTGGGCACCGGCGGCTGGGAGGCTTTATTGGAATTTTTACTTAAGCTGTTGATGTACCAGACAATGGCATACAGGTTCTTGATATTTTTTCCGGTAAACCGCGAGCCGTAACTGGGCATAACACCCGCGGGATAACCTTTGATCAGCACGCGTCCGGGATGAGTAATCATCGTTTTCAGGAACGCAAAATCCACGGCCACCTTCTTGCCATTGGCGAGAACCTCTTTGGAACCGGCAAGATTTTTCCAGGATGGGCCGGTACCTTTGGATCCATCCACGGAATGGCATCCTAAGCAGCCCAGCGTGGTATAAAGCTTTTTACCAACCGTTGAAAGGGGCAAAGGTTTACCGTCTTGTTCAAAAATATTGGCGGCGGCAAGAATCTGTTGCTGAAATTTCGGGTACGGCTCAACGACGACGGGCGCTCGCATTTCCGAATGGCCGTTGCCGCAATATTCGGCGCATTGCAGCCAATAAGTACCGGGGTGTGTGGCCTCCACCCAAGTGGTCATGACGCGCCCCGGCACGACATCTCGTTGGATGGAAAGATCGGGAATCCAAAAGCCATGCAGCACATCTTTAGACGTCATATTCAATTTCACAGGCTTATCAACGGGCAAATAAAGCGTGTTGCTGATGGCTCCATTTTCATAAACAAAGGTCCAACTCCACTTCTGGGCGATGACGTGGATGTTGTAGCTGTTGGCGGGCGGGGAATCCATATTCATATATTCCGTAAAGCCCAAGGCAAAAATCACCAAGACGATGATCAGCGGAATAACGGTCCAGGTGATTTCCAACGCGTTATTATGCGAGGGAGAGTCCTCGGCGATGGTTCGATCCTTAGTGTGGCGGTAGCGAATCACAAAAAACACCATCAGGCCGACGATAAGCACGGTGAAAAATACCGAGATCCAATACCAAAAATTCCAGAGAAACTGCACCTGTGGGCTAAATGTGGATACGCCGTGCGGCAGCCAAAGCGCTGCCAAGGTGCGGCCCAAATCCATGTGTCCCAGCATCTGTGAAATCATTGTCACGCCCATACACTCCTAAACCTTCCCTGAAGTTTCTGATTTTTTCGTACGATGTTTACGCTCCCACCAGACCATGCTGCCGAGAAACGAGCCAAGGCTTATTACCACGCCCACGCCGCCGAGCAACATAACACGCCGTGCCACGGCGGTGTATTTGCCGGTGTAAGGATCAAACTGGCAGCATAGTAACAGGATTTGGTCAAAGACATTCGTGATTTTACGATTGCCGGCCGCCACCAATGCCAGACGCAAATCCGCGGGATTGTAATGAATGCCATAAAAATAATTGGCCAGTCGACCGCCGGGCGTGCAAATATAAATGGCGGCGGCATGGTTATACGTATGGGAAGCAGGGTAAAATACGTAATGAAACCCCACGGCTTTGGTGATGGCCTTGATTGCGGGTTCTTTGGCGGTAAGAAAGTGCCAATGTGCGGCCAAAGCCTTTTTGAATTTTGGCGAAGCCACGGCGATATAACCGGCCTTTTTATCCGCGGCAGCAGCGGGGGTATCGGTGGGATCAAAACTGATAGTAATGACATCATAGTCTGAGCCGAGGCGGGCGGACATTTTTTCCATGGTGTGCATCAGTCCGACTTCAATAAAGGGGCATACGCCGGGGCAGCGGAAATAGACAAAATCAAAGATCACCGGGCGGCCCTTGTGAAAATAATCACTAAGCCGGACCGGCTGATTGTGTGAATTGACAAATTCAAGGTTTAAGGGAAGTCGTGCGCCCGGATGCGGCGTTATGCCCGCATTAACCGCATCGCGTGATTGCTGCGTTGCGGTTTGCAGGCTTTCAAAGGCATTGCCGGAAGCGCGGGGAGTTATGAGCATAAAAAACAGCGCTACAACAACCGCCATTGCGGTTACAGCCAATAGCCGCAAGGGCACATGAAAAGTTAGCCGTGTTTTATTCAGCACGTTCATCAACGAACCATTCTTACCATGACACCGCGCTTTTTCACATCATAGCGATGCGACGCGCACCAGCGTTTGGGTTGCGTCAACGCAAACCAAAACAATCCGGAATTATAACAATCGCCCGGATTGTATGCGAGCCACAACAGCGGATCCGTTGGATTGGGCGTGGCAATATTTCCGGGCCACACGGCCGTGCAGGGAAACTTCACATAGCCGCCGGCTCTTCCGGTGGTGGAACGCAGCATAAAAGTAGTCCGACTCGCCGGGACCAAACGGCGTGATTTGCCCCTGATTTAGCGTTATTTCGGCCCCCGGCAACCGGAAAACAATTACGCAATTTTTCCGAAACAAAGCTACCTGACACCTTTTTTAAAATAAAGGTGTCAGGTGCCTTTAATCCAGAATTCAATGCTGTACGCGGGCAATGTGGGCGAAATGACAGCTCCTCGCAATTCACTTAAGCGCACGTCTCTGTGCGCGATGGTGTACCGGTAGCCGGAAAAGGTACTATTGGCGCGAGTATCAATATGAAATGTATATGGGTGAACCGTGCGGTTGGTCAGTACAAACACCAATTTGCCGGCAGGTGTTTTGAATGCCAGAATCCGGTTGTCCGCACGGACGGAGTGCTCGTGAACGTTGATGCGCGTTGAATTCCAAGGCATGTAACGGAGAAAGCCCGCAATGGCGTTGAAATTTGGAGGGTTGTAGGTCCATTGGCCGGGCAAAAGATCGGGATACTTTTTAAAATTATCGTCGCCGGGCGGCCGCCAGAATCCCAAGGCATAGCCCACGGCTTCACTGTTGGCAATGGGCTTAAGGGCATGAAGCCAATACCATGTCGGCGAGTTAACAAACACAAACCAATTCATGATAGACTGAGCGGTGTTCACAAACATATGGCTGGTGATTTTCTTCGCGTATAAATATTCAAACTCGTTGTTGAACACCGGCTTGCCGTGGGTGTTAACGCAATATATTGACCGGGCGTTGCGGATCTGATCATCGGAATTCGTTCCGACCCTGTGCCAGGTCCATGCGTCAACGTACTTTTCGGCCTCCGGGTCGGCCTGCAGGAGGGATCCATAGCGACCGCCCTGGCCATCCTGGCTGGTGGCATGAATCAGCAATTTTGGATAAGCCGCGTGAATTACGGGAGCAATTTGTTTAAAGGCCTTGCGGTATGCCCATGGGGTGTAAACACAACTGGAATAGGTGGTTGAGACTGGCGGCTCATTCTGTAGTCCCCACTGCACAGGCCTCAAGCCGTGCGACTCCAGATAATGGAGATCCTGCACAAATGCCGCCGCGAGAGCGTGAAGAAAGTCGGCATCAAAGCTGCGCAAGGAACCACCGATATAGCGATTGTTTGATTTCCAATACGGCGCGGGCGACCAGTATTCCACGTCAAAACCTTCAATGCCCGATTCCTTCTGCATTTCCGCCAGATCGGCCATCTGGCCGTGATATCGCTCAATAATTTGCCTGTGCTGCGTATCAAGCCCGCGCAGATACAGCCCCATGGCCAAGCGGCAGTAGCGAAAGCCCCTGAGCATCTGATGGTAAAAACGTGTCCGTTCTTCTGGCAAGAGGTTATTGGGAACAGAAATTACCTGCTCCGGCAGTCCCATGTTGCCCGAGCCGATGGAGTCGCACTGTATTTCGTATCCCAGCCCCCAGATCACTTGCGCTGGTTTATCCGGCAGCAGCGCGTACTGGCCGTGTTCCTTGGAGAACCCCCGGGAATTGTCTTTATCATACGCATCCGCCGCGCTGCCGGGTGAGTTGGCGATTGGCAATACCATTATCGCGGCAGAGAGCAGAAGTGAACGCCTGTCTATCATGATTATTCTATCAATTAAATTGATTTAAAGCAGGTGGACCACTAGCAATGACGGCATTGGCGGATGGCAGGCCTTTAGCAGCGGCGGTAATACTTATGTAACCGTTCACGGGCACCTCATAGCCTCAAGGCCCGGCGCGCCGGGACACGTCAACTCGATCTCGATGTATCGGGACTGTGACAGAGCACTCGTGGGCAATTCCTCCATAATTTGTGGGTATATGCCCCCAATTGGAGGCCTGTAGTGGCGGGCGTTATGGCCAAAGGCCATTCTGCCACCCGCAGATTTACGCGGAACGCTCCACTAGCCCGAAAAATCACCGGTCATTTGGCCGGATTATCGGGCACGGGCGGCTGCGTGGCCTTACTGCTGCGATTGCTAAGAGTATTGATATACCAGATGATCGCATTGAGCTTGGTTTCATGGGGATGCTTTTTGCCCGACAGCATAGGGCCATAGGTAGCGGGCATGACGCCGGGGGGCGCGCCGGCTACCAGCAGTGTTCCGGGGTGAAGAATCATCGTGCGAAGAAATTTATAATCAGCGATCACAGTTTTTCCCGTGGTGAGTTTTTGCGGATATCCGGCGAGATTTTTCCAGCTCGGCCCGACGCCCGGGGTTCCGTTCACCGTATGGCAGGCGATACAGCCGAGACTGGCGTATAACTTAGCCCCCAATACGTGCATCGGGACAGCCGGAGCGGCAGCGCCGGTGGACGCGGCTTGGGGTGCCGGCGGCAGCAATACGGGCTTGGCATGTGGTGTGTATTGGGCGACGACCATATCCTCAGCAAGTTCGATGCCGACCGTGGCCTGTTTATGATTCTTCCCCACCCAATGCGGTTGGATGGAAGCGATTTGCCGCTGGTGTATCGCCGCGGACCACGCGCTGACACTGGCCTCTTTTTGCGCCTCGAGAACATGACGGTAGTGATGAAAAAAAGCGATCACCCCGAGTATGAGAACCACGACGAACAAAGCCAGAAAGGATCCCACCAGCAGGAGGTTTTGGGAATCCACATCATCTTTTTGGGCGTGGGCGCCGGCTTCCGGTCGCACCGCGTTTGGCACATGTTCCGGCGGGGAAGTGTGCTGGCTATCATACGGATTGTCACTCATAAATACCTCACATATTTTCCAAGGCCAAAGCTTCAGCGAGTTTTGGATCCCGAATGGGCATCAAAGCACTGCGCCGCAGCAGATAAGCTGTGTGTGCCACCCACAACCCACCGATCCCCACCAGACACAGTGCATCTATCGCCAGGGACATGGGTTGAAGGGGTTTCCATACAATTTTCTCCACCGCTCCCAGCAGCGTGTATGGATCATGGTTATTGGCAACCGCAGTTAAGCCCACATGCGTGTTCACCCACACGATGGGCTGTACCTGCCAGAAGATATCCAGATAGGTAAAAAACAGCAGCCACAGGCACCAGAACGCCAGCAGCCCCTTGTGGCGTTTGACATGGCGCGACATTAAACCGAAGAACGGCACAATAAAGTGCCCGAACAGCAAAGCGATGGTGATAATCATCCATGGCCCGACCGTGCGCAACAGGAAAAAAGTGGTTTCTTTCGGGACGTTGGCATACCAGATGAGCATATACTGAGCAAAGCCGATATAGGCCCAAAACATGGCCCAGCCGTAAAGCCATTTACCCAGATCATGATAATGCTCTGTGGTAATGGAGTTAGTAAGCTTGCCTTTACGCTGAAACCAGATGGCCACCAGCGGAAGCACCGCATAAACCGCCATGCCCACGCCGGAGAAGAAAAAGCCCGGTTCCATGTAGCTAAGCCATTTGGGCTGAAGCGACATGACATAATCAGCTCCGGCGAAGTTCATAATCCAGAACACCACCAGAAATCCCCATCCCGCCTGTTTTTGCAGCTGCAGCATTCTGGGAACGCTGCCGTCCTGATCCTGCGCAACGGACATGCCGCGGAAATAGAGGCTTAATCCGATGAGGAACGCGAAATAAATCACGCTGCGTACCATAAAGAACGGCACATTGAGATAACTGGTCTTGTTAACCAGATTCGGATCGGAATGGACGTAGCTGTAATGCGTCCAGATAAAAATTTTATGAAATCCCAGCAGCAGGGGAATGGTCAGAACCAGCAACGGAATAAAGTTGCAACTCATGGCCTCCGCCAGCCGGCGAACCACCACGCTCCAGGAAGCCCGAAACAGATGATGCCCCAGCACAAAAAATAGAGAGCTTGCCGAAATAATAAAAAACAGCAACCATGCGGTCAGGTAGCTGAACAGGAACTGCCGCCAGCCATCGTTCATGGCGGCACCTAATCCCACGGCGACTGCCAAGCACGCAATACCTGCAATCAGGCCGCCGCTGATCAGCGGGGCACCGAGTTCATCGAGATAGAACTGATCCTTCGGCCCGAGTTGTATGATTTTATTCGACACGTTATTCACGCTCCAATTACTTGAGCCTGTTTCGCACGGACTGGGGCAACCGGCCGGCGGCGACTTTCTTCTGCGAAAGCTGCAACGCCCGCACATAGGCCACGATGGCCCAACGGTCCACAACCGGCACCTGATCTTTATACGCCGCCATGACGGCAATGCCATTGGTTATTACATTGTAAATACCGCCGTCGGGCATAAATTGCACACCAGGCCCGGTAAGATCCGACGGCTGCACCCAGGAGCCGGCATCGGGTGACCCGGCGGCGCGTAATTTATTGACATACTGATTAACGGTACCGTTGCCCATACCGTTAAAGCCGTGGCAGGGCGTGCAAAAAATGTCAAATTCCTTTTGACCGCGAAGCACCAGACGCCGCGTGACCGGAATGGGGATTTTGGTAATAAACTGCCCCTTACCGCCTACGAGCTTCTGTCCGAACATGATACGGTTATATTCCGGCCCACTGCGGATTGCGACATGATCCTTTTTCCAGTTTCCCGGATAAGCCCGCGCTTCGGCCATGTTAATAAACGTAAAATCCTGTTGGGCCATAGTCCCGGCGATATGGGGTCTCATGCCGCGGTCGTCGGCAAAAACCGGGCTGCGGCGTTGCGGCTTGAGGTAGGGCATGCGGTCCATATCCTGAATAATCGCAAAGCGCGGTGTGGTGGTGTACGAGTAGCGTCGCACCGCAATAATCCCAAATGGAATCAGGGCCAGGAGCACCAGATCACCAACAATATAAAATTTTCTTATTCTGGATTTCATCGCATTAATCCCTGATTTCTTCAACGGCGGCCGCGCCAAGCTTTGTCAGCAGTTGCGACGTGGCCGATGGACTGTAAGACGGATCGGTAGCCTCAATGGCGATAAACATGCCGTCATCGGTTACGCGGCGGAAGCGTTCGGCGGTAAATAATGGATGATAGAACTGCGGCAACCGCGCCAGCACGAATAAGCCGTGGACCACAAACACGGTGCCCCCGAGGATACCCAGGGCAAAAGCCATGGGTATATGGCCGGGCATTCCCCAATAAGGCTTTCCGGAAAATATCATGGGGTAAAGAAACGCATTGCACAGCGGAGCCAGTGCCAGAATGGTAAATACGCCGCCCATAGCTCCGGCAAGTGCAATCCAAGGCAGGATGCTGGGGCGGATGCCCATGGCTTTATCCATGCCATGCACGGGGAACGGCGTGTAGCAGTCCCATTTTTTGTACCCGGCTTTACGCAATGCTACAGCGGCATCCAGCAATGTTTGCACATCATGGAATTCCGCCAGCAGACCGTACATCTGGGGTTCCTTGACCACGGGTTCGATATTGTGTGCGGTACTCATAACCACCATCTCACTAAAATCAGATCAACGATCTGATCATATTAATGTCCCGCCGCCGCAGCGGGTGAATCATCATGCACATGGCCTTCGGCCTGTGGCAAAATACTCTTTACTTCCGACATTGCAATCATAGGCAAAAAGCGACAGAACAATAAAAACAGCGTAAAGAACAGCCCGATACTGCCGGCAAAGGTCAGCCAATCCACCCACGTCGGGGCGTAGTTGTGCCAGGCACTGGGCAGAAAATCACGATTCAACACCGTGACGATGATCACAAAGCGTTCACTCCACATGCCCACGAGGCACAAAAGTGCCGCCGGCAGGGCCAGCCACCATGTTGTGCGGGCAAATTTGAACCAAAAAATCTGCGGCACCAGGCAGTTGCAGAACAGAATCAACCAGCCCATGCGCCAATAGGGCCCCATAATGCGGGTAAGATAGGCAAACTGTTCGTAGCCATTACCACTGTAATAGGCGATGAAAAATTCCATCAGGTAGATGTAGGTAACAATCGATCCCATGACCAGCGTGATTTTGGCTAGATTGTCCAGATGCCGCTTGGTAATCAGATCTTTGAGGCCAAAAAGTTCGCGGGCCGGGATCGCCAATGCCAGCACCAGAGCAAATCCGCTGAAAATGGCACCGACGGTAAAGTATGGCGGGAAAATTGTTTCATGCCAGCCCGGAAGCTGAGATACCGCGAAATCCGTGCTGACCGTGGAACTCACGCCCAGAACCAAAGCCGTCGCCAGACCAGCCAGGATAAGAATGGTTCGCTCGTAGAGTTGCCAATGTTTCGCTGATCCACGCCAGCCCATAGCCAGAATGCCGTAAATTGTGTGCCGCAGACGCGTCTTGGAGCGATCGCGGAATGTGGCAAGATCAGGGATCATGCCGACATACCAGAATAGCAGCGACACGTTGGTATAGGTGAATACGGCAATAGCATCCCAAAGCAGCGGGCTGTAAAAGTTGGGCCAGGCACCCATGACATTGGGCACCGGTGCCATCCAATAAGCAAACCAGGGCCGCCCGACGTGAATACCGGGAAACAAGCCGGCGCAAACCACCGCAAAAACGGTGGTAGCTTCCGCAAAACGGTTGATGCCCGTGCGCCATTTTTGCCGGAAAAGCAGCAAGATCGCGGAAATAAAGGTTCCGGCATGGGCCAAGCCTACCCAGAACACAAAGTTAATAATCGGAAAGCCCCAGAACACTGGCGAGTTGTTGCCCCATACACCCACGCCGGTGAATACAGCGTACGCGATCATGACTCCCAGCACGCCCACCAGTGCCGTGGAAATAGCAAAGGCCACGTACCAGGCCAGGGGCGCGCGCGGAGCTTCAGCCACGCGACAGATTTTTCGCGTAACTTCACGGAAGGTAGCTTCGCCAAGCACTAAAGGGGCTTTGCTTACGCCGTCATCGAGCGTATTGTCGAAATCACCGGTCATGCCGGGAAGCTGGGTTGTTGTCACCGATGCCATGAATTCATTTCCAAATCATCACAAAGCTCTATCCAAATCAGGCAGGCCGGAAACCATTCCCGGCAGGCCGTTACATCAACCCTTTTGGCGAAAGCGTTTCTTCCGGCAATGCCGGGTTGGGGTTCCAAACCTTAGGCAAATAGCGCGTCCGAGGCTTGGTATACAATTCCTTGTTGAGTATGCCATACATCCGATCCTGCTTCATTAGTTTCGCCACGCGGCTGTTTTTATCACGGATGTCCCCAAATACCAAGGCTTGTGACGGGCACGCCTGGGCACAGGCCGGCGTAATTTCGCCGTCCCGAATCCGGCGGTTTTGCCGTTCCGCCACGACGCGCACGGTTTCAATCCGCTGCACACAATAGGTGCATTTTTCCATCACCCCGCGAACGCGGATGGACACCTGCGGATTTTTCTGTAAGGCGATCAGCGGGTTCATTTCAGAACGCAGAATATTGGGCGTATACAGATTACTAAGTGTGCCGCCGTTGTAATCAAAGAAGTTGAAGCGGCGCACTTTATAGGGGCAGTTATTGGCACAGTACCGTGTACCGATGCAACGGTTGTAGGTCATCATGTTCAGGCCATCGGCGCTGTGGCTTGTCGCCCCTACCGGGCAGACCGCCTCGCACGGGGCGTTTTCGCACTGCATACACAAAATCGGCTCATGAACCGCCTGGGGATTTTCCGATTCCGGCCCGCGGAAGTAACGGTCAATACGCAGCCACTGCATTTCTCGGCCTTTGAGCACCTGCTCTTTGCCCACAATGGGAATATTATTTTCCGCCTGACAGGCGACAACGCAACTGGAGCACCCCACGCATGTGGTGAGGTCCACCGCCATGCCCCATTGATAGCCGGTGTCATAATGATGTTCATCCCACAGGGAAACCGCAGTAGATTTTTTGTGCCCCATACCGGGGTCTTTCTGGAATTCGGCAAAAGTTCCCTGATGAATGAGATCCGGCACGCGAGCGGCGATAGCGCGTTCACCGATGGTGCTGATGACAAAGTGATCCTGCGTAGTAGCCAATTTATAGGGCGTTTGTGTCACTTCCATGGCAACGCCTGAAAGCATGGTCATCGCATGGGTGGTGCGTAAGGTTCCAGCGTTAAATCCGGCGCCGTTGCCCACGTTGCCGCTATGCGTGCGGCCATAACCCAGTGTGATGGAAATGGAATTTTCCGGTTGGCCGGGCATCATATACGTAGCGATGTCCAATTCGCGGCCGCCAACTTTCAGACGGATGATCTGGCTTTCATGGCGGTTTAAGCCCATGGCTACGCCGGTTTTGGGATTAATCAACGCCGCGTTGTCCCAGGTTAGCCGGGTCATCGGATCAGGTAGTTCCTGCAACCAGCCATTGTTGGCGAATCGCCCGTCAAATACCTTGGAATCCGTACGGAAGACAACTTCCAGGTGGTGATGGTCCAGTTTCACTTTGGCATTTTTTGCGATCAGTTGGGCCAGTGCACCATTGAGATTCCCCGCGGAAAAGCTCAGATGCAATGGCTGCGACGCGGTTTTTTCAACATACCCGTCAAAGAGAGCCTTTTTCCAGCGCCAATCCGTGGATTTGATGCCCAATGTTCGCTGGACAATATCATAGGCTTTTTGCATCGGGTCTTGAATAACCAGTGCCATCACTTCCACCGCGCTGCGGCCGCCGAAAATCGGCTGAATCATCGGTTGGACAATGCTTACAGACATGTCAAAGGTTCGCCCGTCGCCCCAATTTTCCAGATAATGACTTTCCGGCAAATGCCAAGTGCACAGTTCGGATGTTTCATCCACGTAATCAGCCAGATGCACGGTTAATGGGACAGCCGCCAGCAGCTTGGCGAAATCAATATCGACCGGGGCGGTGTAAACAGGGTTTCCGCCCAAGATTACCAACGTCGAGATTTCTTTTTTCTTGATCGCCGCCGCCAGAGCCTCAATGGAGGCCAAATGCGTGGGGCGATTGGGGTTCATGACCGGGTAATACGTGACAGTGCGGCCCGTGTTTCCTAAGGCATCGTTGATGCCGGCGATCAGGCCATGCAATTCCGGCGGTTGATTAGCACCGGCCACCAGCACGCAGCGGCCCTTATTGGCCAGCAGATCAGCCGCCATAACTTCCAGCGTTTTGTCGCCGGTGCCAATATTCACATTGCCCGGCGTCGGGATTTCCACGCCCAGTACCAAGCCCTGTTTTTTAAGTTCAGCCGCCAGCAGACAAGCGACAGCCGGAACATCTTTGGCGGGAACCGGAATGCGGTGGCGGGCATTCTCCGCCATGGAACCGGTCATGGTGAAGGTGGATTCAACGACATACAACCGATTCATGGACGTGGCGCTTTGGCCATTTTCCGGATTCGTTAATTGCCGGCCCTTGGCAAAGTCGCGTGCGAATTTTACCGCCAGCGGGTCACCGACAAAAAAGTCTTGATCAAACGAGACAATGACCTGCGCCCCAGAAAGATCAGGAACCGCACGGGCCGCTTGCGTAAACACCATGCGCAGGCCTTCACGACCCGCATCATCGGAAATTGGCTCATATTCATACCATTGTGATGCCGGCAGGGCCTGGGTCATGCGTTTGTGCATATCCGCCAAGCTCGGAGATGCGGAACTGCCGGAAAGTATCGCCAAACCTTTGCCGCCGGTTTTTTTGAAGCCCGCTAATTGTTCTTTCCAGAAGGCTTCAAAGGTGGCCCAGTTGGAATCCGCCGCTTTGCCTTGCGCATCACGCTGCATGACGGACCGGCTGCGATCCGGGTCATAGACATTCAGTACGCTGGCCTGGCCATAGGCATCGCTGCCGCCGCGGTTAAGCACATGCTTGGGATTGCCATCCACTTTGATGGGCCGGCCGTCCACACTGGTGACCAACATGCCTTGAGCCACGCCGCCAAGTTCCATGGCCGTGGTATATTGCACCGGCGTACCGGGGTCGCGGTTGGCGGGGCGGTGGGCATAAGGGGCTAACGTTTCCATGGGCCAGCGGCAACCGGCCAGCCCGGCTAGCGCAAAGGAGGCCCCCATAATTTTCAGGAAACGCCGGCGATTGGAATTCAGGAATTCCGAAGCGTTATTGGTGAATTCACGATCCACAAATTCGCGGAATTCCGGCGTATCGGCCAGCTCATTTAAGCTGCGCCAGTATTCCTTACCGCTCAAATTATCCGTTTTCAGTGGTGGCATGTCTCACAATCCGTCAAAAGCTTCGTGCTGGGAATATGGTAACGCTTCATAAGGTACCGGCCTAAATTTTTAGGAAGCGTGGCCACTGTCAAGCCAAGGTCGCCGGCCAGTTTTGCCTTGTTTTTTCCGGTCCAGTTCAAATTGGTCACTTCATTGCGGGGCCGCAGGTTCGGGCCGGGATTTTCATGGCAGGAAAGGCACCAGTCCATGCTCAGAGGCTTGGCCTGGTAGACCCGTTCCATGTGATTGACCTGCCCATGGCATACCAGACAACTGATACCCGCATTGACATGGGCCGCGTGGTTAAAATAGACATAATCCGGCAATTCGTTGACCTGCTTCCAAGGTATCGGCATACCGGCCATTTTGGGATTACCTGTGCCATAACTATTTCTTAGCCATTGAAGCTTGGCACTATTGGCGGCAATTTGCGTGTGGCAGTTCATGCAGGTTTGCGTGGGGGGAATAGCGGCAAAGGCGGCCCGCTTAACATCAGAGTGGCAGTATTCACAGTTGATGCCGAGCTTGCCGGCATGGAAAGCGTGGCTAAAGGGGACGGGCTGAATAGGTTGGTAGCCGACGTTAAGTGTCCGGGCGCTCCAGCCAAACCAGACAATGGCAATGATATAAATGGGCACGATCGCACCGACCGCCAAAGTCACTAAGACCGCGGTGTTTGACCACTTGGGGAAGACGAAGAACGGTTTTTCACTCATGGTTCGCGTCGCATTCCTGTTTGGGCAACAATCCTCAACACACCCTGAAATTCAGGGTTGTTCCACTGTCGCGTTTTCGCCCTTGTCCATCAAACCCTTCAACCATCTTTCATAAAAAGACTGTGAAAGATTGCACAAAGTCTGACCAAGATAGTAATGCTGCGCTTTTCGTCCGTCAATACACCGGCCGCCCGGTCCGCTGAATTATCGTTTTTTGGAAGGGGAACCCTCCTCTCGCGAGCACGGATTAAAGCATTAATTCAGCCTGAAACATGGTTTTTATAATTCCCGCCGGTTCTTGTCTTGCGTGGCGGCAGGGATTATCATTATTTCCATCGAAGGCCGTTGTGGGGTTGGTCGGTCGAACCTTGGCGCCCCGTCGTCGGTCCGCCGTAGCGCGGTGGCATTGAGGACGTTTCCGGGTAGCTATGTAAACTGAAAGGTTCCGTATGAATACGATCAGCTTTCATTCAAACGGAAGTATTTTCTCCATGCTGAAACCTGTATTTGGCTCGGCTGGCCATTTTCTAGTGGGAATCGCCGGGCTGCTGCTTTTGCTGTTGCTGGTACGAACCCTCGTCGCCTGGTTCGTGTGCCGCATAACGGCGGATTGTCTTGCGGCATTGCCGTCTGAGCACCGCAAGCAGCAACCGGCCATGGTATGGTTGCTGATGATCCCGCTGTTCCCCTACGTATGGAATTATTTCGTTTTTCCGCCGGTGGCAAAAAGTTTCGCCAACTACTTCGCGGCGCGAGGGGACAAAAATGTCACGGACTGCGGCTGGGGAATCAGCCTGGCGCTGTGCACCTGTTCAGACGCAACACTGCTGCCTTCGCTTGGCCTCATTGCGTTGCTTTGCGAACTTATTCTGCTGGTGGTTGTATTGGTGAACATGGTGAATTTGCGGTCGCGTGTGGGGACCGTGCAGCAGGTTGAAAGGCCGCCGGCACCGCCCCGCGATTGGACCCGAGCGGGTTTAGCACTAATGGCTGCGGGATTTTGCGGCACAGCGATCGTTCATTTTCTGCGTTCTAGCGGTATACTGCGTCCTTCAGCTATGCAGGGGCCGCATTCGTATGTTGCATACAGCTTAATCCTGTCCACTGGTCTTGTGTTTTATCTTTTAATTCTCATGGGACTGTTTCTGGCACCTGGTCGTCCTGCAGGTAGGTTGGGTCGCGTTAGCCGGTGGCTGGCCCGGGTGGCCGCATTCGTGTTGATCGGGAACCTGCTCTTGCGTGCCGGCGTGCTTTGCGCAATGGCTAGCCGTGCATATTTACCTGGGTCCGCGTGGCCCGAGGAATTAGTTCACATTTATTTCGGCGTGGCCAACGCCGCAATGGTGTTATTCGTCGCCCTTATATTTCTGACAGCCGACATGATCTTAGCGGGTTGGGCGGCCTTCCCTTCGGTCATCCGGAACCCCTTGCTGATTGTCAGAATGCTGGCGCTCGCGATTCTTGGTCTGGATATTGTCGTAGATGGCTGTTATTTATTCCTCCATGTTTCCCTTTTTGGCCTTGAGGTTGGCGGAGGCCTCTTTCTTCTCACACGGATGCTGGCCTTGCTGACGTGGGTACCGGTTTCCTGTTCATTGTTTTTGGGACTCATTTGTGCGGCGGCTTGCCTGCGAGGCGACCGGTTGACCGCTGAAAATGATAAGATAAGCGGCAGCCCAAGTGTTTTGCTGGGTTGACCCGTCCTTCGCGTGGGGGTTATTCGGTGCCACTGAAGTTGTTCAATGTCTGTCGCATGGCCGAAGCGGGAGTATTGCTGTAAACCCGGCCGCCAATGCGATTGACGATGTGCGCGATCTGGCTACCCTTTTTTCCATTGAGCCAGAT
>JAJZGH010000109.1 GCA_021798635.1 Planctomycetota bacterium
GCTTCCTTAATGCGTTTGCACAGCATGACATCATCGGAGCAGTAAACCAGAACCTGAAAGCCGTCCTTAACCAGTATCTTCAAGGCTTCCAGCGTGCCAACGGGTTCGGGCAGAAGCGTTTTGGTATCTCCCAGGCATTCCAGTTTTACCCAGTCGGCACCGCGGTAGCCTGAGCCGGTTAACATTTCGCGGCCTAGTTTTGCCACGCGCACCACTTCTTCGGCGTTAAAACAGCCGGCGGTGTTGGGCAGGAGAATGTATTTTTGCGGATCAATAAAATCCAGAATATTGCGACCGGAATTTTTATCCAGCAACCGCTCGCGCCGCACGGCGACGGTAACAACGTGTGCTCCGCTTTCGTGGTGGCACTGCTGCATGAGTTCCAGGGAACTGTATTTGCCCGTACCGACAATCAGCCGGGATTGCAATTCGTAAGGTCCAATTTTTAAGGTTGTGGATGTCATTTTATCCCCCTCCGACAAAAGTTACAATTTCGACCGTATCGCCGGATTTCAGCCCGGTATTTAAGTAGGCCTTTTTGGCAACAATATCCCGATTCAACTCCACCGCCACGCGCACGCTCTGGAGCTTATAATGATCCAGCAGGGCCTGAATGGTGGCCCCGTCGGGCAGGTGAAGTTTTTCGCCGTTGACGCAAAGTTCCATAAGATTATTTTACCCGCTTTGGGCGTGAAGTGTAATATGCTCCGCTCGGCCATGGATGATTTTCGGTCACGATGGCAGGAGAAGCGTGCGTCCCGCAGGCGTCCCGCCTGCTTTTGTCGTGTTTCCGGTGCAGGCAAGATGCCTGCGGTCCAATGCAGGGCCTTTTAGTTTTCAGGGCTGTGTAGATTTTCGAGCGGCAGCTTGATCAAATTCCTCAATAAATCGTTTCGTTCCGGAACATCGTAAAAACGAACAAGGCCCGACCAAGGGAAAACTGAAAGACCCTGCGGTCCAATGGGTTCCATCGCCTATTTTCCCCATTGAACGGCGATCGGAGTATAAATACTGCACGGGTGCGAACGGGCGCCGACATCATTCAGTCATTTTCAGCCAGCCGGCGGCAGAAACACCCCAAAGCAGATTCAGAAACAGGACAAATAGAGGCGTGGTTAAGCCGTGGTTTAATCCCATAAAGCGCTGGTTAAGAAAAATCGGGAACACGACAAAAAGCTGAAACGCCGCGGGCAGTAATCCCAGCAGCAGGCCGCGTTTCAACACGGAGTTGGTCAGCACGGGCAGAACCAGAAATAATCCAAATATTCCGCCCCATACAAGCCTCGAATAAATCCACGGCTTGTCAGCACTGACCGACAAGTTGCAGCCCAGCAAGTGAAATACGCCCATGCGTGACAACATCCAGGCCGCCAGCATATTGACTACAGCCCCCGCAACCCCGGCGGCAAAGCTTAATGATAATTGTCCCGGAACACTGGAAGAACCCGAACCAGCCATAATTTACTCCTGCAAATCCGCAGGCCATGATACCGGAGCCACAAAAAAATGGGCAACCGTTCGCGAGGAATCACCGCATCTGGCATCCAGCATTTAGCAGCGAAGCGCTTCAAACCCTTGCGTGAGCCTGTCCGGGTAATAGCGTGCCCGTCACCACCGACAGAGCCGGCGGCTTTGTGGAGTATCGAGGCACCGGCGCTGTGCTGGGCCGTATTCTAACTCCTGCCTTCTAGCTCCTTTCATCCTCGTAAAAGGTACCTGACACCTTTTCCGCGTGTTCCACCACCGGCAGAGCCGGCGGCTTTGAGATAAAACGTAAACCCGTCATTTTCTATTCATTATTCATTGACCATTCTAAATTCTAACTACGTCCTGTCCGTTATCCCGCCTCCGGGCCGCCTTCGTCGGCGGGGGCGGCGAGGCGTTTATTATCAACTTCAATGCGATTGAATCTTCCCAGAAGAGCTTTGCGCACATGCTGCAAAACGCCGATGGCTAATTGTGGGCCATCCACCGGGTCATGGTCACCATAAGAATCGGCAAATTTACAGGCCTTATCCAAAGCCTCATCCAGCACGTCTTTGACGCGGTCGCGATCCTGTACATTACGCACCTGGGCGTCGCGCCAGCGCCCGGCAGTACGGCGGGGCAGGCGCTGGGCGGGGGCGGAATCTAAAACGCTGCTGCCTCTGTGGGACAGGGAAACGCCATCATGGGTCATGTAGCGCGCTTGAATTTTTCGGGCTGATCGCATCATTTGCCGATGCAGCATGAGGCCGAAATAAGCGCATGCGGCATGGCGCTGGGAATTGTATTTGTGCAGGCGGGTCATCACATACATCACAGCCCCAGAAACCGTATCCTCCCGGTCCTGAAGATTTTGGAAATGAATTCGCTTGGCTTTGCATACCGCCAAGTCATGCATGGCCAGATAAATCCGGTCCCGGTTGGCGGGAATATCCCGTAACAGATGATTTAATTCCAGGCGCAGGGCGGGTGTGTCAGTCATAACAGTATCTCCAAAAAGAAACTAAAAAAAATTGGATTGCACTTTATAAAAGCGTAGCTCTCCTCAACCTGACCAACTCCCCCGGTAACTTAGAAGCGGGAATTTAGAAGACGTTAATTCACAAGGAGGTAGCGGAGGTAAACGGAGGACTTTCAATGTGCAAATGATGATGAAGTTAATCAGCGGCCCCGCTATATCCTCCGTTACCTCCTTTACCTCTGTGGTAAAAAAACAGTTCGATGGGTTCTGGACCGGGAAATTGGAATCTGAAATCTGGAACCTGGAATTTAGCATCTCGCATTTGGCATCCAGCAAAATAGCAGCGCACGTGTCAACGCCTTCTAACTAACTTCTAACTTCTGCGTTCTCGTACGATTTCTCATTACTCATTATTCATTTGATTCTGTCCCCTGTAACCCGTAACCTGGAACCTCCACCGGCTTCGAGAAGCTGGTGGGAGCGCGGATTGTCGCGCAGATGAGCAATGGCTCCGCGGTAGATTTGTCCCACCCGCCCGTGATGCAGGCCCATGAGCTGCCCGATTTGCCGGCAGGTCTGGTCTTCCAGAATGACGCGCCGCAAAATAAATATTTCCCGTGCCGATAAGCCCCGTGTCAGCACTGTGAACGTATCCTCAAATTCCACGTTAGGAGTTTCGGAAACAGTGTCGGGTTTCGCAGTTGCTGTTTCAGTCCTTACATCCGCCAGATCGCCCGCGCGGGTGCAGCGGGATTGCCGGATCCATTTTCGCCGGGCGTCTAAAACCGCCCCGATAATTCGCCAGCGTACAAAACCCGCCAGCGTGACGGCACGTCGCGGGTCGTAGCTGTGCAGGGCGTCATGCAGGCCGACAAATGCTTCCTGCTCCAGATCGGCCCGATCTACCACAGCGGAATTTTGACAGTGCCGGATGGTCGCACGGATCAAAGGCGTGAAGGCCTGCGTCAGATCGCCCAGTGCCTGCCGGCGCGTTTGCATGGTTGGAGCATTTCTCCAAGCCTGGTACATCGCATCGAGCTGGTCGGTTGTCGTGTGCTGCGGCGAGTTGGCAACCCGCGGCGTGCGGAAATGCACCAGGGGGCGGCGCGGCAGCTTTTCCATAATCGCCGGCAATTGGCCGCGTTGTTGAATCCACCCCAGCAGGGTGGATCCCCAGGTCTGCCAGGGCACGGGCAACAATGCCACAGCCTGTGCTTCCATGGGGAAACCACTGATCATTAAGCCGGTTTTATACATACGCGCTTCCATTTATTCATTTCCCGAGCATACCAAACAAAAACCTAACATACAGGCTATACATCGAAATGGGAATAGCGACTTGGCGCATGAAAATATTTCACGATACAAAAGCCCTGAATTTCTTAATTTTCTGCGGGGTGGTATAAAATCCTGCATGATGGATGGCGCATTACCAACGGATTTGAATATCAAAGTTGCCCAAAGCGTTCCCATGAGTTTTTTCGCCTTCGGCTCGCCTGTGCGACATGCCGCCGATTTTCGCTTTGAATCTGATCCGCAAGTTACCAATGACGTAACCTATTATGTTCCCAATGGCGAATGGAATATGCCGCTGAAGATTCTGCGCTGCTCCAGCAGGCCCAAACCGGTCCTGCTGCTGTTGCATGGTTTGGGGTTGCATCCGGCATCGTTTCGCGGCATTTGCGGACATCTTTTGGCGGTCTGTGATGTCATCGTAGCGGATTACACCGGCTTTACCTTCGCGGGATCGTGGCCCGATGGCGGAATGAGCCTGCGGGTGCTGACCCATGCGATCATGCGCATTGCCGACACACTTGGCCTGGAGAAAATCAATATCGGCGGCTCGAGCCTGGGCGGCGGATTAAGCCTGATGGCTGCGGTTGATTTTCCGCAGCGTATCGATCGCATCGTGTTATTAAATCCCGCTATTTTTCCGCAAACGCTCCCCTCATTTTACCGCCTGGTTCGCGTGCCCGTGCTGGGGCCACTTATCATGCGATTGACGGCACCGGAAAACCTGGTCTGGGGTGTCACGACCATCGGTTACGTGGATCCGTCGAAAGCCGATCCGGAATTGCTGGCCATATATCAGGAGAATATGCGGCCTGCCGCCAACCGCCGCCGACTTCTGGATTTAATCCGCCACTTGCCCGAACGCGACGCCGAAGTGCGGCACTATCTGGACCACACCGGCAGGCTGCCACAGCAAGTGCTGGTAATATGGGGAGAACAGGACAAGCTATTAGCCGCAGGCACGGGCGAGCGCCTGCGCCAAAGCCTGCCGCATGTTGAATTTCACAGCTTCCCTGATTTATCCCATCTGCCGCATGAAGAAGCACCCGATCGGATTGGGGTGATTGTCGCGAGATTTGTCGCTTGCGGGGAGAAGGAGTTAGAAGTTAGAAGCTAGAAGTTAGGAGTTAGGAGTTAGAAGGCTTCGGAAGCACTGCGCTTTCGTTTTGTCTGGCAGGCCATCGCGCACCGAGCGCCTCGCCCATTTCAAAAGCGAAGCTCTTCCAAATTCTAACTCCTAACTCCTGACTCCTCCACCCCTAATAAAAGGTACCTGACACCTTTTCCGCGTGTTTCACGCTGTAACCTGTCACCTGTCCCCTGTAACCTCGGCCGCCTCCTAACTTCTAACTTCTAGCTCCTGCCTCCTCGTCCCACGTTCCATTCCCGGCGTCTTTGGGCGCAGCGGCAATTGGGGGCGAGGGGGTTTTTTGATTTTCGGGACAGCACGGCATTTAATATTCGGGCGATGGGGTTGGCAAAAAGGTAGACAATATCGCCCCAGCCGCGCGGGCGGCCGGAATAAGAGGGACACACACGGCAAGTGCCCAGACTTGGCTTGCCGCCGTAGCGGCCCTGGCGGCAGCATCCGCCGCCGAGGATGCCGCACTCATACCAGTGGCGACAACGGCTGGGGCTGGAACGTCTGTGAAAATTTGCCGTATTGCTGGTCATGCCTTATCCAATTTCTACCGTCGCGCGCGGGTCGCATCCGCCGGTGCGGGTATAGATTCCGGTGAAACCCGGGCCGGTGGCTTTGCTGCCCTGCCAGACAATCTCGCCGGAATTCTGGCCGTTCTGACCGGTAATCTGCATAAGAAATGTTTTGCTTGCCGGGCTGTACCACACACTGGAAATTCCCGGCGGCTGGAATTCCCACATGCGTGCGCCATGGAAGCTGCAATCAAAACAGCCGTTGCCGTCAAAGCAGTAGCGGTTGGAATAGGAGCAGGCTTGCGGATCAAAATAATCAAAAACTCCATCCCAGACGCAATCTCCCGGGACCGCCGGTGTGGCATCGGGACACGGGGTAAAGTACGTATCGGTGTAATTGACAATCGCTAAACTGCTGGGCGCGTTGGCGCAGGGGTTGGTGTAACCGGCGGTGCCGCAGCAGCAGCTTTGCGCTGCAGATTGCAGCACGATGGCCCCGGCGGTTCCAGGCAAGCCTTCACCAGACGCTGCCAGTACAAGCTGCCCGGAGGAATTGAGTTGTACGAGATTTCCTGCCATCAACTGCACGCTGTCGTATTTTGGACTTCGCCCGCATCCCACAGGTGAACAATGCCGGAGGAATCGCAGAACGCTGTCCCATACGCCGGGCTGCCGGACTGGGGAACCATTGAGCCGTTGGGACGTGGCCGCGTCAAAGTCAGCGATGTTCCAAGCGATGTGGCACCGTCTATCGTGGAGACACTGTAGGTCCAGGTGGCCGGTGCTGTTTGCGTGCCATCGGCTCCGCCGTCCCGGCTGATCAGCACGGGAAAGATCACCGGCCCTGCGGAATCAATAAGCACAATCATGCGCGGCGGCGTCTCGGCGGTTATTCCGGCTTTTAACCCCACATGAAAACTGCCCAACAGCAGGCGATGCCCGAATGCACCTTCGGCAATGTTTAATATCAGAGCATTGGTATTGCCGGAATCCCGCAGTCCCTCGGGCATGTTTATGCTGGTCGTGGCGGCCGCGGTGCAATTGCCCGAAAATACATGCCCCGCATATTTTCCCGCACCCGTATCGGTTGCTGTGACCGTTACCACCACCATCGGATAACCGATGTGCCGCCGCTGCCCGCTGATGGCGGTGCCCGCGCTGGTGAGGCGCTGTGTGTTTAATCCCTCGGCCGCCAGAAGGGATGAATCGGTATTCACGGCATCGACGATGCGGTTGATCTGCCGGGCAATGGTTTGCCAGGGTTCATTCTGAGCGGACCAATGTGGTAAAGCGGGCTGCATAAGAAATTCCCGATCAGGTGATTAAGGGAAATGCGGTATTAAAATCGGTTTGGCCAAATACAATAAATCGGCTCCAGCCGTTGCCGCTGGTGGCGGAACCATCGGTGACGATCGTTGCGGCGATGTCGGGCGGAATGGAGCCATCGACATTTTTGAATACCGCATATTGATCCCAGGTTTCCGGATTGTAGGCAAAACAATAAGTGTTGCGGTACCAAATTCCGTCCTGCGTGCTGCCGGTGATGGGCAGACACAGCCAGGTCCGCGGCGGATAGTTTCGCCAGGTGACGCTGTTGACCAGTCCGGCGTAGGAAAGAGTCAGGGCTTCCGGGTCTGCGGTTTGCAGAAAGTGAAAGCTGATGGTGGCGTTGAGAATCAGGCGGTGCAAGTCGGCTACTTCGCTTTGCGCGGTGCCCCCGGCGGGCGTATAGCTGACGGTGGCGAGATTATTATTGGCGTCATAATGTCGCAGCACCTGCACCAGGCCGGCATTAAAACTTTTCAAATAATTGGTGGGATAGGCATCCCACTGATATTCACATACCACATCAAAGCAGTCATACCCCTGGCAGTGGGCTTTGATATTTCGCACCACCGCATTGGGTTGGTCAGGATGTTGCGCCCCGATGGCGGGGATGACAAAACCCGTCACGCTGTCCGTGGCGGTAACCGCCATAATGGGTCGCTGAGTGGGTGAATATTCCGATAAACCGGTTACCTGAAATTTACGGATAATATGGTAGCCCGTGGCGGACCACTCCAGTGGTTGGGATAAAAGCAGGTCTTCCTTAATGCTGATGGTCATGGGCGGGTTATAGGTGATCACGGGTGGCGATAATGTTAAAGCCGGTAGCGTTATGGGGGGGCGATGGGGTATTATTGCTGGAAGAATGTTGCGTTCAGATAAACCAGATCGGCCTGCCATGCGTTATCGTGATCCACGTTGGTTGCGGAAGCAGTCGGTTCATGGCCGACTGCGCCGGCGCATTTCCGTGCTGCCGACGTTGATGACGCTGGGGAATTTGCTGTGCGGATTTTCCGCCATCTGGTACGCGTCATTGCCGGTGGGGGGCGAGACGGATACAGGCGGGGCGTTTACGATCGCGGGGTATCTGATTTTTGGGGCGATGGTATTTGATATGCTGGACGGCAGCATGGCCCGCTTAACCCGTGCCACCAGTGATTTTGGCGCGGAACTGGATTCTCTTGCGGATGTGGTTAGCTTCGGAATTGTGCCGGCGTTTTTAAGCCTGAAACTTATTGCGCATCTTCTGGTGGTCACAGCGGGAGAATTGATTAATCCGCTGGCGCAGAATGTGGATGGGCGGTTTTTCTGGATGATCGCGGCAATTTATGTGGCCTGCACCGCCTTGCGCCTGGCGCGGTTTAATGCCCATAACGCGCACAGTGTGGAATCGCATCTGGTATTCCGTGGCCTGCCTTCGCCGGGGGCGGCGGGCGTGGTAGGCGCTACGGTCATTTTTTTCGAGGCCTTGCGGCCCAACGCCTCGCATTTTTTGCCTTTTAACGTACCGGATTTTGTGCAATCGGCGGTGGGCGGGGCGTTTCCGTATTTAATGCCGGTGATTTTGCTGGCGTTATCGGCTCTGATGGTCAGTAGAATTGAGTATCCGCATGTGATCAATCAGTATTTGCGTGGTCGGCGTCCATTTTCCTACGTGGTGCGTCTGGTGCTGTTGGTGCTGCTGTTTTTTTGGCAGCCACAGCTTACGGCCTTGCTGGGCATATACTTCTACGCCTTTTATCCGGCGGTGAAAGCGATTATCCAGCGAATCGTTTCGCGCAACAAACCGGAGGTACCGGTCCCACCGATACCCGTCGAGCCATAAAGCAACGGTTCACAGGGCGACTTGGGGATGGGGAACTGCGTCACAGAGCACCGTGGTGATAACCCGGTGGTTGGTTGGCGGCACTGGATCCACCACCGGATTTAGCATCCGGTGCTCGGCGGGCCCGTCGTGGTTAAAGAGCACCGGCTCCGAGGCCGTAGTTGCCGCGCCCCACCTGCGGCAGAGCGTTTTCTGAAAATACCCTTGAACGCCCCCAAAAGATCAATTAATTACCATTTAATTTGCAACACGGAATTTTATTGCAATCTCGAATCAATGCTTCTATATTCTTTTTTGGCGGCCCGCATTAAAGGCTTCTTGAAAGAGAAATTAGCTCATGAACTGCGGCAGAATAATCGTGAAATTTTAATCGAACCTGCCACAGAGTTTGATACGTATGAGGAAAAAACTTCCAGTGATGTGAGGTGGTTGTCTATCTTAAACCCCGCCAAGCGAAATTGAGCGGGCAGAGCTTTTGGAGCCATGGGGCAAATCGTTCGAGAATTGCGGTGATATGAAATATTCAAGAAATCTTTTTATTAGTGATCAGAGGGAAAGTTTATGAAGCGTAACGTATTGTTGGGTGTGGCGGCTGCGGCAGCCGCGTTGGTTTTGCCCTCGGCAGCGTCTTTGATGGCGGCGGGGCAGTTGGCGATTCCGGATGCTCAGGGTTTTGGTGCCTACGCCACGGGCGGGCGCTCAGGCACCGTGCAGGTGGTCACGAATTTGAATGATTCCGGCCCCGGCTCGTTCCGGCAGGCGGTCAGTCAATCCAACTCGATTGTGGTTTTTGATGTCGGCGGGGTGATCAATCTGCAATCTGAACTTTTGATCGCCAGCAATGTGACGATATTCGGCCAAACCGCCCCGGGACAGGGAATCGCCCTTGAAGGCGGACCCAACGGTTATAATCTATCGCTTTCTAATTCATCGAACGATATTGTGCAGTACTTACGCATGTTGCAGGGTGGCCCAAGCAATATAGGGAAAACCGCGGTGGATATGTACGGCACCAGCAATGCGCTGCTGGATCATGTCTCCATTGAATACGGCCCGTATGACAACATCGACGCCGTAGGCAACGGCAATACCGGGGGGAATATCACCGTACAAAATTCGATTATTGCTGATCCGGTACTGGCGCAGACTTTTAACGTCCATTACCAGACCGGTCCCGGCAGCTTTTTTAATAATATTTTAGTCAGCGCGCATAACCGCAATCCCATGGCTAAAGCCAATATGCAGTTTGTCAACAACGTGATTTATAACTTTCAGGCCGGCTATACCGTCGCCGATACCAGCGGCCGGTTTAATCAGGATATCATCGGCAATTATTTTATCACCGGTCCTTCCACCACCAACCCCGGTGATGCCTTCTTCCAGATGGATACCAATATCAAGACCTACTCGGCCGGCAATCTGGAAAACAGCAGTGCCAACGGCGTTCTGAACGGCACAAGCGTGACCCCTTCAAACACCACTGTTGCCACTACCCCGTTTTACTCAGAAACAGCCAAAACCGCGCAACAGGCCTACAGCTACGATGTTGCCAACGCCGGTGCTTCGCTGCACCTTAATTCTGTGGACGCCCAAGTGCTTAGTCAGGTGGAATCATTGGGCACTACCGGCCGCATTTTGAACACTCCTGCGGACACCGGCATTTCCAACGGCGGCTTCGGCACGGTTCAAGGCGGTTCTCTGCCTCTGGGCGGGCAAAGCGGTGATGTTCCCTTGGCGTGGATACAGCAGCACGGTCTCACGGCCGCCGATTTCGCCAACCCTACCGGCGACTACAACAACACCGGTTATGACAACATTGAAAAATATGCCGCTGCCCTTGCCGGTGAATCGATCCAGTTGGGCAACAGCGTCTATTGGAATGGTGCCGCCGGTAATGTATGGAATTCAGCCGGCAACTGGTCTACCTCGGCAACATCTAATGTAGCGTACAACAACACGCCGCAGCCACTGGACGATGTCTATTTTACTTCCGGTGCCGATGTAACACTGGGGGCGGATCAAAGTGTTAACAGTGTCAACAGCAGTTCCAGCAATGCTGTGACCATCGGAGCCGGTGCCCATACATTAACAGTCGGAGCCGGCGGCATTCACACGTCCGCCGCCGGCGGATTAACCTTTAATTCCGCGGTGATGCTTAATGGCGGCGGCATTACCGCTTCATCGGGCCCCATCACCGTTGGCGACGGCCTGACACTTGCCAACGGCAACTATGAATTAACCGTTGCCGCCAACCAGGCTTTAACACTCAACGGTGTCCTGAATCGCAATAATGCCACGGCCGATTTCGCCAATAGCGGCAACATTTCCGGCAACAGCGTCGCCAATAGCGGCGCTACCGGTATCATCGGCGGCTGGGCCACGTTCAATCAGACTGATTGGGCCACAGTTTCCGGCGGCAATGTTGTCGGGTATTCGAATTATCTGGATAATACCGGCAGTACTACAGCGATCAGCCACTTAACCGGATACAGCACCAGTTCCAATTTCCGCATCACCAGCGATTCCACCGGCGACGCTACTTTGGCTTCCGGGACCACAGATATCAATACCCTGTTGGATGCGGATCAAACGACTGTCCGCCAAGTGGATATTGGCAGTGGCAACATTCTGCGATTGGGCGCTTCGGGCGGCGTACTGCAGGCCGCCAATGGCATGGGGCTGACGATTGGCGCGGCCGGTTCAACTTCCGGGTCCATCACTGCGGGCGGACCGGCCAGTAACAATGCCGGCGAATTAATTCTTATCAACGATGCGACTGCCGCGCCGTTGACGGTGAATTCACAAATTATCAATAACGGTACAAGCAGCGTTTCACTTACCACCTCCGGGCCGGGCACAACGGTACTTAATGCGGCCAATACCTATTCCGGTCCCACAAATATAGACTCGGGGACGCTGGTTCTGGGCAATGATGCGGCCCTGCCGTCGGCTGGCCAGGTCAATATCAGTCAGGGGGCCACCCTGGATATGGGCGGGCACAATGCTACGATTGGGTCGCTCAACGGAGCCGGCACGATAGACAACAACAATTCCAACAATACCGGCAATTACACGCTCACCGTGGGCGGCAATAATGCCAGCAGCGTCTTTAACGGCGCGATAAACAACTCCGTGGGTTCTCTGGCGCTGGTAAAAAATGGGACGGATAGTCTTACGCTGGGCGGGGCCAACAGCTTCTCCGGCGGTCTGACGTTGAACAACGGCACGCTGAATCTTAATAATGTTTCCGCTGCGGGGATCGGTACTTTGACCATCAATGGCGGCGCGGTGGATATGACCGCCGCAGTTACTACTTTGGATAACAACCTGCAACTCAACGGCGGCGTGGTTAATATTTCCAATGACTTCCTGGGGGTCAACGGGGCTGTTAATGTCACGGGCAATGCCACCATTAACACCGGCAACAAGGTTGTATATTTTGCCGGAGCGTTCAGCGGGAGTGGAACTTTGAACCTTACCGGTTCCTATGTGCCGACATTTGAATCCAGCTTCGCGGCCTTCACGGGCACGCTGAACCTCGGCTCCAGCAGTATGGATCTCCGGCTCTTCGGCGGCTTTTATGGCAGCGCGGCGGCAATGTTTAATCTCGGCACGGGTGCTACCACGCTGGATGCTGGGAAAATTTACTACAATGACACCATTGCCCTGGGAGCACTGGACGGCGGCGGACAGACGGCCATTAACGGCAGTGCCACCGCCGGGCTAACCTTCGGCTATTCCATTGGAGGCAATAATCAGAATTCCAATTTTGCCGGTGTTATCAGCGACGGCTCCGGCTCACCGACATTTGTCACCAAAGTTGGTTCCGGCACGTTGACGCTTTCGGGAGCCAATACTTACACCGGACCCACCACCGTATCGGTCGGCACATTGCTGGTTGACGGGGCGATTACCAGTGCTACCACCGTCAATGCCGGGGCAGTACTGGGCGGATCGGGCAGCGTTAATGCGGCGATCAACAACGCGGGAACCATCAGCCCGGGCGACGGCGGCACTGCGGGAACCTTGCAGATTACCAATCTGACGCTTAACAACAACAGCAGCCTGAATTTTATCCTTAATGCACCCAATGTGGCTGCCGGCACCGGCGGTAATAGCCTCATTGCCACTACCGATACTACCCTGGGTACCGGAATAGCGCTGAATATCGCGGCCGGTTCGCAGTTCGGTGCCGGCGTCTATCATCTGATGAGTTTTTCCGATGCGATCAATAACTTGGCCGACTTGAATTCCTGGAAAATCACCGGCCCGACCGGGTATACGTATACGCTTAGCGATCCAGCCGAAATGCTGAACTTGAATGTCGCAGCCGTACCTGAACCCGCCGCTCTTGGATTGTTACTGCTTGGCGGCAGCGCAGCGTTGGTGATTGGCAAGCGCCGCAGAGTTGGCTGACCCGGTACGATCTTCTGCCGACATGGAAGGTCGGGGCGGGCACTGACGTTTGACGCATCCGTCGGCGGTTGCAATTAAATGGATGGAGAGAGATGGAAAAAAATGTTGCCACGCGGTATTCGCGGTGCTGATGCTAAAGGAGTTTCCATGCGATCTCTCCAAACGTCTTGTGTTGTGTTTGCTGTTTCCGTGCTGGCGGGCGTTGGCGTTGGCGTTGCCCCGGCGTCCGCCGCGGCAGGGGTTACTACTCGAAAAGTTCTGGCAGGATTTAATTCGCCGCAATCATTGCATGGAATCAAGCTCTTTGGATCCGGCGTGAGTCTGAAGCTCAATACCAATCCGAAATTTATCCACTCCGGTTCGGGCAGCATGGAAGTCATTGCCAACGAAGCGAAAAATAAACATCCTCTGGGCGGCGTGCGGCCGGGGATTGTTATTCCTTTATCTAAGCCGGTCAATCTCCAGCATTACCGTGAAATTTCCCTGTGGGTCTATGTCCCCAAATCTGCGGCAGCGCATTTCTTCGGGCGGTATGATGTGCGACTTGCCGTCAATGGTGGTAATCCTTACTGGTCGTTTGCCGATGTTTCACCGGGCTGGAATTATGTTGTCTGGAACTTTGCCCGTCATCCGCAAAATGCCATTGCCGGTTCCGGTTCAGGTGCCACACGCTTTTTACCCTTCATGCACAGTTTGACCATTAACTTAGGCCCCCTGATGAGCGGTTATGGGTTGGCCAAGGTGTATGTAGATGATATTCGCCTTGTACCCATGCGACGCCTGGTGTGTACCACCGCTGAAGAACTGGAATCAGATCTGGGAAATGATGATTCCTGGTCCCGGCGGTATCAGGACGTTCAGCGGCTTAAAGCCATCGGCGGTGTGGGGGTATTACCGGCGCTAATTAATGCTACAGAAGATTCAGTACCTTTAATTCGCGGCACTGCCCGGCGAGCCATGGATACGGTCGTGGAAGCAGCAGGTAAAGCCGCTAAGGCAGACTTATTGGATACCATGCAGTTAGGCACACCCCGCATGCGTCTGGCAGTGGTGCAGTTGCTGATCAATATGGGGCCGGAGAAATTAGGCCAATGGGTGATACCGGAACTTAAGAATGCCTTATTGGACAATGACTTTTATGTACGCCGTGCGGCACGCTATGGCTTGGTACATCTGGGCATAAGCCAAAGGAAGTCAGCAGAATATCTCATGGCTTTGTTAAGCCAGGCAGACCAGCGGTATGCGGCCATACGTTGTCTGGCGGAAATTGGTCCGGCGGCTAAGCCGGCGATTCCGGATGAACTTAAGATGATTCGCAATGCCAACAATCCCTTAAAGCTACGCCTGTGGGCCTTAAGAGCAGTCTGGTGGACGCATGAGCGGTTTTTAGCGCCTGCCGATTGGGTTTTGGCATTACATCCTCATTCCAACAGGGTCTACAGGCACTTAACCGATCTGGCGATGTTGCGGCTGGAACAGGCTGGGGCACCGGGTGTAACGGTTTTAACTCATGCCCTGGGGGATTCCAAAGACCCGGTGGTACAGGCACGAGCGGCAGAGGCGCTGGGGCATGTGAAATTAAAGGTTCTGGCGGCTGCAGCACCGGCATTGGAAAAAGCTTTGCATGATCCAGCGGCTTATGTAGCCTGGCAGGCGAGGTATGATCTGCATCGACTCAATCCAAGAAAATATTCTCTGGCGGAGCATACAACATCCCGAACTCAAGCTGTCCCTGTAACCATTACCCATCAAGGCGATGAAACCATTTTCAGCAATGGCTTGGTGCGTATGGTATTTAATAAAACCAGCATTGATCCCGGTCCGGTATCGGTGCAGTTAGATAACGGCCCTAATCTGGTACATTCCCGCTGGGTGCATCACATTCTGGCCTTCCGTAAAAGCAAAGCTACCAATATGTTTGAACGCCAATGGCTGCAAAAGATTGGTGGCAGCCCGATCAACAAGAACTTCCAGCAAACTATTACCCATAACAGCAAAGGTGAAGCAGAATATGTCTATACCTTCCCGGCCACCAGCACGGCACCGCTGACATGGGAAGAGCATTATGTACTGCGG
>JAJZGH010000371.1 GCA_021798635.1 Planctomycetota bacterium
GTTTCTGGTGCATCATCTGCGGCACGGACATCTGGTGTTTCATCCCGGCATCGCAAGTTTTGTCATCGCCGGATGCGCCGGGATTCTGGCGGCGGCCGTCGGTATGGCTCTGCCCGTATACAAAGCTTGGCGCGTAACACCCATGGCGGCCGTGGCCAATATCGGCAGAGCCGCAAGTGCCCAATCCTTACGGCCCGCCTTATGCGTGGCAATCGGTGCTCTGGCCCTGCAGATTCTGCTCTGGTGGATTCCCAATCCGATTTGGGCGCTTTGGGCGTATCTGCTGTTGGGTGGGCCATTGGTGCTGTTGTCTGCGGTGGCGCTGGCACCGGTAACGGTGGCGGCTTTTGAGCGCTGGTTCAAGCGACCGCTGGCCTGGCTGTGGCATGTTGAGCCGACCTTATTTTCCACATCCGCATCACCGTATCGTGCGGGCATGATGGCGGCAGCCTTGCTGGCGGCGGTCTCTTTTTTTGTTTCCATGCAGGCCCGGGGCATCGGTTTGCTGGAATCATGGGAATTTCCCGCCCAGTTTCCTGATGCCTTTGTCTTCAGCCCGATGACGCCGCTGTCTACCCATCGCGCCATGGAAATTCCGCAGCACGTTCATGGTGTTACGGGTGTTTCGGCATTAACGGCCTTTTGGATTCCCGCCCGAATCGGTGCGGCAAAACAGCAGCAGGTGCTGTTTGTGGCCGTGCAGCCCCGCAGCTTTCTTCGGATGCTGGGCGTACATTTTTCACAGGGAAATAAAGCCTCGGCTCTGCAGGCCATGCGGGCCGGTACCGGCGTGCTGATCGCCGGGGATGCCCTGCATTCTCTGGGTTTGGCGGCGGGAAAAACAGTGGCTGTCGGCACGGTGGCCGGTGCAAAACAGTTGAGCGTCGTGGGCGTGGTGACCTCGCCGGGCGTTTCCATTGCCCAGAGCTTTTTGCGGGTGCGGCAGGCGTTTCATCAGGCGGCGGCGGTGGCCCTTATCGGCACGCTGGCGCAAGCCAAAAAATTATTTGGCATTAACGGCCCCAACCTGGTCATGCTGACATTAAAACCCAGCGCCGGCGGTATGAAAACTGTGGCCGATGTGAAGTCCTTCCTGGCCTCCGGCGGCAAGCAATCCTTTTTACAGCGCTTGCTGAATTTTCAACGCTTTGCCCTGCACGGTACATCCGTGCGGCACATGAAGCGCGACTTGGATTATGTGATCACCCGCGTCATGCGTGCGTTATCTCTGGCGGCCCTGGGCGGAATGTGTCTGGCAGCTATCGCGGTGGCTGCCATGGCCGCAGCCGCGGTCCGGCAACGGCGCTATGAATTCGGCATTCTCCGGGCGGTGGGGGCCGGGCGATGGCAATTGTTGCGCATGGTGCTGGCGGAATTGTCGCTAATTATTGTGGCGGCCGTTGTGCTGGGCTGTGCACTGGGGCAGTACATGGCCTACATGGCAACACTGGTGGATCACCGCTTGAGCGGCTTTAATTCCCAGTACGCCTGGGCGTGGAACGCCATGCTGTTTGCCGCCGGGGTTTCCTGCCTGGCGACGTTGGCCGCAGGCTTTATCCCCGCCTGGCGGGCAGCCATTGTAGGCGTAAGATCCTTACTGGCCCCCGGCAGAGAATAGGGCTTGCAGGACACCAAGGGACCAGCCTAAAATAATTTTCCGATTTGCGCGGCTATCGAAAGCGGTACCACCGGCATAGCCAGCGGCTTTGTGACGGGGCAAATCAGCTTTCGGGAAGTTATTTCGGACCCGTGCCTACCGTTTATTCTTCACCGGCATATCCGCCGGTGCCAGCACCTGTGCCGTGCGGCATGGCAGATACATTTGCACACTCTGATTTCGGCCATACATCGGCACATCCTGCCGGGGATAAATCACATCACCGGCCACGCGGCCCAAGCCGTCAAACACCGGGCTATCGGTATCCAGAATAAGCCGGTAATCGCAGGGGTCAGGTACCGGCACGCGCAAGCCCACGTAGGATTCGGTGGGATGAAAGTTGAAAACAAATACCACCGGCCCCCGGCGAAACGCCATTTGCCTGGTGTCTTCATGCACCAGAATCTGCTCAATAAATGGATCTTCCAGAATGCCGCGCTGCTGATCCAGCAGCAGCATGGCACGATCAAATATTTTCAACCCCAGATAATGTAGGTCGTCGCGATCCGACAATGACCAGAGCCGCCGGGCGTGCTGATAGGAATAATTGTTGCCGGGCCGCGGAAAATCCACCCATTCCGGATGGCCGAATTCATTTCCCATGAAATTCAGATACGCTTCCCCCGCCAGTGCAAAAGTGATCAGCCGGATCATTTTGTGTAACGCCAAGCCCCGCTCCACAATCGGATGGCCCTGGGACTTGCTCATGTTCCAGTACATCTGCTTGTCCATCAGCCAGAACGCGAGGGTTTTATCGCCCACCAGAGCCTGATCATGACTTTCAGCATATCCCACATGTTTTTCATTGCGCCGGCGATTCATCAGAGTCTGGTATAACCCGCCCAGATTCCACTCTTCGTCGCGCTGTTCCTTAAGCAGTTTTATCCAGTAATCCGGGACACCCATTGCCAGACGATAATCAAAGCCGATGCCGCCTTCCGCCACCGGCCGGGCCATACCGGGCATGCCGGAAACATCTTCCGCAATGGTGACCGTCTCCGGACGCAGGGTATGCACCAGCTCATTGGCGATTTGCAGATATGCGACGGCACTGTCATCTACATTGGGGCCGAAATAACTGTCATAGCTCGAAAACTTCGCCCCCAGCCCGTGATCCAGATACACCATGCTGGTCACGCCGTCAAAGCGGAATCCGTCAAAGTGCATATCCTCCAGCCAGAATCGCAAATTGCTTAACAAAAACCGCTGCACTTCCGGCACACTGTAATCAAAACACAGGGAGTCCCACGCAATATGCTGCCCGCGCGCACCGGCGTGAAAATATTGAAAATCGGATCCGTCAAAACGATTCAGCCCCTCATTGACATTTTTAATGGCGTGGCTGTGTACCACATCCAGCAGCACCGCTATGCCCAGGCCATGCGCGGTATCAATTAAGTGTTTAAGTTCCTCCGGTGTGCCGAACCGGGAAGAGACGGCAAAAAAGTTACTCACGTGATAGCCGAATGAGCCGTAATAGGGATGTTCCATAATGGCCATGAGCTGTATGGCGTTATAGCCCAGATCAGCAATCCGCGGCAGCACGTGACGGGTAAATTCCTCAAACGTTCCCACCTTGGGTTCTTCCTGCGCCATGCCGATATGCGCTTCATAAATGCGCAGGCCGCCTTGCCCTGGCGCAGCGTAAGGATGCTTAAATGTGTACGCTTCCGGTGGATTCCAATACTGCCCGACAAAATCAACGCCCTGCTGCGCCTGCACCACCCGCCTGATATACGCCGGAATGCGGTCCATCCGTCCGCTGGCGGAATCCACCTGCACCTTAATTTTGCACCCATGGGCAATAGCGGGCGTCCCGGATTT
>JAJZGH010000110.1 GCA_021798635.1 Planctomycetota bacterium
GCTGCATACGGGCGTATCCAGCGAAGGAACGCTGGACAATATCCAAACTTTGCCGCGGCCAGGGTGAAAATGAAATACGGTCATATTATTGGCTACCGCCTTGAATACCGGAGCCTTTTCCCCCACATGCACCGGGTTACCGAGCAATGTCATCGGCTGGCCGTTAAGCATTACAAGCCCCGTGCGCTGGACCGGCGGGGAAACCGCACATCCGCTGAGAGTCAGCAATAATACGGACATCGACGCGATAACGAAGCAGGTGACGATTTTCATTCTGTTACTCCTAAAAATTGAACCGCGATTGAAAATACCGACGCATATTATAGACACGGACGGTCACTAAAACATCCCATAATCATCTCCCTTGCAATTAAGATAAACTCGCCGCCCCATTATGCCGAAGATTATAACAGCCCGTTTGGGGAATCTTATCAAACAGGATTCCCTGATAGTTTGTACCGTTCCGGGCTGGTGAAAAGTATTGTTTGGTCCGATTTGTGTTAACGGAGGTCATTTATTTATGGAAGCGCAGGAAATTCTTAAGCAATTGGAAGAAAAGCAACGCTTGGGCAAAGTTCGCGCATTGGCATCATCCGAGAATGGATCAGCGAATTGCACCGTCATGGAAGAGTACTATGAAGCGTGCGGGCACTGCCCCCCGCATTACCATGACTGTGATGAGGTATTGGTATTCCTGGAGGGGGAAGGGACTTTGTTTATCGGGCAGGAACCGCGGCCGGTTTTTGCCGGCACCACCGTGACAATTCCCGCCGCCACGCCCCACTGCTTTTATAATACCGGCATCGGCCATGTGCGCATGTTGGCGATTTTACCTAAAGGCAATTCCGAAATTGTTTTTGTCGACGGCCTGTTTACCAGCGGCCCCCCGGTCATTGCCACCGAGGAAATGTTTGCCGGAATGTTGTGAGGCGAGGCCACGTCAGGGACAAATTGCTCGATCCAATTAAACGTCAGCCAGTAATCCAAAGGGCCGCTTCCCAAAGCCGCCCACAGCATGGATATTTTTTGCCCAGGCCCTTACTATACAGCTCCATAACAAGGTGCTGCTAAAGGACCGTCGGGATGAGCCAACCTGAAACGACAAACTTACTATCAGATAGAGCTTTGCCGGAATTGCCGGTACGGGAATTTCTTGCTGCCTTGGCGGCCCGCACGCCTGCGCCCGGCGGTGGGTCTATGACAGCCCTGACAGCCGCCCTGGCGGCGGCACAGTTGCGGATGGTGATTGCGTATACCCGCGGCAAGCCCAAATTTTCCGCCTATGAACAAATTCTGGCAGATTACGACGCTCGTCTGGCCCGGGCGGGTGAAATACTATGCGAACTGATGCAAGAGGATAAAGCAGCCTATGAGGCATTGAACCCGTTTATGAAAATGCCTTTGGCGCAACGCCATGCGGATCCAAGGTATCCCGCGGTGGTAGCGGCGGCCGTTCGCATACCGCAGGCGGTAGGCGTGACGGCAGCAAATATTGTGGAAGCGGCAGAAATTCTGCGGGATAAAGTCAGTAAGATGCTGATTTCTGATTTGGGCGTCGCCGCCGGGACTGCCATGGCGGCGGTGGAATCCGCGGAATTCAATGTGTTGGTAAATCTGCCCCTGCTGGAAGACACGGCGGCAGCCAAATCCATCGCTTCCTCATTGACTGAATTGCGCCAGGGGTCTCGCCGGCGCTACAGGCTTATTTCGGAAGCGCTTCTCCAGAATTTATCCGCCGCCTTGATCAATGAATAAGCTATGGCAGGCAGTTCAGGCTCGCGCCGGCGGGAATTAATTGAGCGGTTGCCAAGCAGCGGGTGACGGTAATAAAATGGGTGGCTGGATTTTTGGAGGCACATGACCGAACCTGCCGGACAACGCATAACGATCGTTGGTGATGGCGCCACAGGAACCTTGTTTGGGGCCATTGCCGCCAATAATGGCCATTCGGCCATACTTTGGGGCCGCCGGGCGGAACACATTGCGGTACTTAGCCGAGATGGGGATAACAAGCGATACCTGCCGGGCTTTCCCATTCCGCCGCAACTGCAATTAACCGCGGACGATTCCGCGGCATTTATCGGATGCAAATTTATTCTTTGTGCTGTGCCCACGCAATTTATCCGCGAAACGCTTAAGCGACTGGCGGCGCACGTCCCCGCGGGAATTCCGGTTATCAGCTTGGCCAAGGGGATTGAAAATAGCACGCTGCTGCGGCCGACCGAGATTATTGAACAAGTATGGGGGCCACGGCCCACTGTTGCCATTGCGGGCCCGGCGATCGCGGGAGAAATTGCCTCCGGGCTGCCCGCATCCATCGTCGCAGCCACCACGGATGCAGTTTTGGCCCAACGAACACAAGATATTTTAAGCGCCGCCAATCTTCGCATTTACACCAATGATGATGTCATCGGCGTGGAACTGGCCGGGGCGACGAAAAACATTATCGCCGTGGCGGCGGGGATTTTGGATGGAATCCATGCAGGAATAAATGCCAAAGCATCCTTACTGACGCGCGGGCTGGTGGAAATTTCTCGTCTGGGCGCGGCCATGGGTGCCAAACCTTTGACCTTCAGCGGTCTGGCGGGACTTGGTGATCTGGCGACAACCTGCTTTTCTCCCGGCAGCCGCAACCGCAGCTTCGGGCAATTTATCGGGCAGGGATTTTCAAGGGCGGAAGCCATCGAAAAATTGTCGGGCATTGCCGAAGGCGTAGCCACCACGCAAAGTGTCGTTGAATTGGCCCGAAAACACCATGTTGACATGCCTATTACCCGGTGCTTACACGCGGTATTGTTTGAAGGTAAAAAGCCGGCAGAGGGCATCGCGGAACTCATGAGCCGCCGGCAGTGCAATGAGCTACAGACCGCCCCACTATCAACATCATCCTCGACCGGCGGGTGCGCATGAAAATCGCATCACTTTTATCCGCCGGGACGGAAATCGTCTGTGCCTTACATGCCGGTGAGAACCTCGTGGCACGCTCGCATGAATGTGACTATCCTCCCGCCATAACCGCCCTGCCGGCTATTACCCATCCGACATTTGATATCACCATGTCCAGCCGGGATATTGACACGGCGGTGCGCAACCACCTGGCATCGGGCGAACCTCTGTATCAGGTTGATATTGAACTGTTAGAATCTTTGAACCCGGATGTGATTATCACCCAATCGCACTGCGTGCTATGCGCTGCCGCGGATCATGACCTGGCCCAACATTGTCAGCGGCTGCACGGTGAAATTGTCTCATTAAAAGCCGGAACGCTGGCCGGGATTCAGCGCGACGTGCTGCGCGTTGGTGACGCGATCGGCAAAACATCTGAAGCGCGGCGATATATTGAAAGCGATCTGCAACGCCGCGAGAAAATTACCCAAAGCGTTGCGGGACGGCCCAAGCCCACTGTGGTCGTTCTGGAATGGGTTGATCCGCTGTTTGCCATGGGCAACTGGGGGCCGGAGATGGTGGAACTTGCCGGCGGCGTATGCCTTCTGGGCAACAGCGGCCGGCACTCGACGGCCATTGAGGCCCAACGGCTACTACAGGCTGATCCGGATATCCTCATTATCGCCCCGTGCGGCTTTGATATTCCCAGAGCCCGTCGCGAAGCGGCCGTGCTGGAACTCATCGCCGGATGGAAATCGTTGAAAGCGGTGCAACAGGGCAAAGTATTTCTGGCGGACGGCAACCGCTATTTTAACCGCTCCGGCACCAGCCTTACCGACAGCATTGAAATCCTCGCACAAATATTGCACGGGTCAGGAAAACCCGCAGATTCCACAATCTGGCAGGCGGCATAATCTAGCTGCCTGCTTACCCTTGACTTTAGCGGCAAATCGATGCATGATTACGGGTCTGGACTTCAGGCGAAGCGAAGCAGTCATTTACTGTCTGCCGGTGAAGCTTTTCCGGGTTGTTCGGGCTTGTAGCTCAGCTGGTTAGAGCGCGTCACTGATAATGACGAGGTCAATGGTTCGAATCCATTCAGGCCCATCTTCATGTTTCTATTTCGCCATGCGTCGTAGCACGGTGTGCAGGATGCCGCCGTTGCGGTAGTATTCGACTTCTACGGGGGTATCGATGCGGCAGGTGACGGTAAATTCAATTTTTCCGCCATCCTCTTTTACGGCAATGACTTTTACATCCTGACGTGGAGTCAGGGCATCGGTCAGATGGATTTCAAAGGTCTCTCTGCCGGTCAGGCCGTGGGTTGCGGCGGTTTCGCCTTTTTTTAAGGTCAAAGGCAGCACGCCCATGCCGACTAAATTGCTGCGGTGAATGCGTTCAAACGATTCGGCAATCACAGCGCGGACGCCCAGAAGAAACGTTCCCTTGGCCGCCCAGTCCCGGCTGGAACCCATGCCATAATCTTTACCGGCCAGAACAATCAGCGGAATACCGGCCTGTTTGTAATGCGTGCTGGCATCAAAAATTGGCTTAACTTTTCCATCGAGCAGATCAGTGGTAACGCCGCCTTCAGTGCCTGGTGCGAGTTTATTTTTCACACGAATATTGGCAAACGTGCCGCGGGTCATCACGCGGTCATTGCCCCGGCGTGCCCCGTAACTATTGAACATTTTAACTTCGACCCCATTTTCCATAAGAAATTTTCCAGCCGGGCTGTCTTTCTTAATGGAGCCTGCGGGGCTGATGTGGTCGGTGGTAATGGAATCGCTGAGAACCGCCAGACATCGCGCCCCTTGAATCGGCTTGATCGGTTTAACCGTCGGCTCAATGCCGACAAAAAATGGCGGTTCCTGAATATAGGTACTCTTTTGGTCCCATTCGAACTGATCGCCCGTGCTGGTTTCAATGGCTTTCCAATCCTCAGAACCGGCAAATACATTGGCGTATTGGTGCTTGAACTGGGAACTTAATACCGATTTGGCAACGGTATCAGCGATTTCTTTCTGGCTGGGCCAGATTTCTCGCAAATATACCGGCTTACCGGATTTATCCGTACCGATGGGATCATTGTTCAGATCAATATCCACCGTGCCGGCTAATGCATACGCCACCACCAGCGGCGGAGAGGCCAGATAATTGGCCTTTATATCCGGGCTGATGCGGCCTTCAAAATTTCGGTTGCCCGACAGCACTGCCGCGACCACCAGATCATGGGCATTAATCGCTTTGCTGATCGGTTCGGGCAGCGGACCAGAATTGCCAATACACGTTGTGCAGCCGAAGCCCACAAGATAAAATCCGCAGGAATCCAAAGGTTCCACAAGCCCCGCGGCGTTGAGATATTCCATGACCACCTTGGAGCCGGGGGCTAAGGATGTTTTTACCCATGGCTTGCGCGTTAATCCCCGCGTCGCGGCTTTTTGTGCCACCAGCCCCGCAGCCACCATCACACTGGGGTTGCTGGTATTGGTGCAACTGGTAATCGCTGCAATGACCACGGCACCATGTTTGAGTTTGAATTTTTTTCCGTCATATTCAACCGGCACGCCATCCAGACCAGGATCGGCTTTTGCAGGTGCCTGGGCGAGCGCTAGATTTCCGCCTTCATCCTGCCAGCTTTCCATGTTAGAGCCGCGGGCTGCACCGTTTTTGCCGTAAGTAACTGACAAATCTTGCCGCCATTGTGATTGCATGGCGGTCAAAGCGATGCGATCTTGTGGACGCCGCGGCCCCGCCAAGGAGGGTTCCACGGTGTTTAGGTCCAGTTCCAGCGTGCTGGAATAGACAATGTGGTGGCTTTCGTCGCGCCACAGGCCTTGGATTTTGGCATACTGCTCAACGGTTTTAATTAAGTTCTCATCGCGGCTGGATAAGCGCATATAGGTTAAGGTCTGCTCATCAATCGGGAAATAGCCGATCGTTGCTCCATATTCCGGAGCCATGTTGGCAATCGTGGCCCGGTTGGCCACGGGCATGTCCGCTAAGCCTGGACCATAAAATTCAACAAACTTTTCCACCACGCCATGTTCGCGCAGCATTTGTGTAACGGTAAGAACCATATCCGTGGCGGTGCATCCTTCGCGCAATTTACCGATGAGTTTGAAACCCACCACTTCAGGTAACAGCATGTAAATGGGCTGTCCGAGCATCACCGCTTCGGCCTCAATGCCGCCAACGCCCCATCCCACGACGCCCAGGCCGTTAATCATGGTCGTATGAGAATCGGTGCCCACCAGAGAATCCGGATACAGCACACCATTTTTCTCCCAGACAACCTTGGCGAGATATTCCAGATTTACCTGATGCACAATGCCCGTTGCCGGCGGCACCACGCGAAAATTATTAAAGGCCTGTTGTCCCCACTTGAGAAATTGATAACGCTCCTGATTGCGTTGAAATTCATGTTCGCTGTTAATCTGCAAGGCCATGCCGTTGCCGAATGCATCTACCTGCACGCTATGGTCGATGACCAAGTCGCACGGCACAAGGGGATTAACTTTTTTAGGATCACCACCGAGACGTTTCATCGCCGCCCGCATGGCCGCCAGATCTACCACCGCCGGAACACCGGTAAAATCCTGCAATACCACGCGCCCGGGCATGAATGGAATTTCAGCCGATCCGGTGTTTTTGGCGTCATACCGCAGCACCGCTTCCACATCTTTTTCCGTTACCAGGTGGCCGTCACAATTCCGCAGGCAGGCTTCCAGCAGCACTTTAATGCTGTAGGGAAGATGATCTACGGGTGCCATTTTATTCAAGGCATCCAGACGATAAATGGTCTTTTTGCCGGAGGGTGTAACAATGACGCTTTGAGCCGAGAAGGGATTATGACCGGTAGCCGAAGACATTAACAAACTCGCTTTCGTAGCAAATCCAACAATTCCAAGGGAATCATTTTATCGCGCCGGAAGCGACTTGGCACGCGCCCTGCAGGCATTTTACCGCCAGTGGCCGCGCACCCAGACATACCGCCCCCAATACGGCCGCCAGACCCAGTGGCCCGGTATCCACACGGCGTGCGGTCTGGCGGGCGCAATGACAACTCCGGCGATCGGAGGCCCTGGTCGGGCGACAATAACCGCGCGTGTGGCGCAACCTGCCAATGCCGAAGCGCCCAATAAACCCGTAAGAATAACTTTTGCGGCCGATTTTTTCATGATGCAACTCCTCAAACAGGAAAGCTTCACGCTTTCCTGTCCGAGTTACACGCACCACGCGGCACAAAGTGTCAGAAAAAAATCTGAAACCGCGGCCCTGGGAGTTATCGGCCGGCTTTCAGTTGCCGCTCGGCTTCAGTCCAGTCCGAGGTGGCATCGCCGGGGCCAAATCCACGCTTCAGGTAAATCTGATAAGCCCGTTCCGCAATCTGTTCATAGGTTACTGGGACTTTCACAGCGGAAACGCTCCCCTTGGCGGACAACGTACCGCTGCCCTTGGATTCTGATCGGGCGACCGGGGTCGGGGCGGCAACCGTCGCGGCAGTGGGTACTTTAACCGGAGCAACTGCCGACGTTTTTGTTTTGCGAATAACCATAATATAAACTCCTGTAATAGCGGCTTGAATCAAACAAGCCAAAAACCAATTCGTCGTCCATGACCGTCATGGGCGTATGCTTTTCAGCACCTAGGCCCTCATGTAAGCCCCTCATTAGCCCCCCTCGCAGGTCTCAATTCCCCCTTGACTGCACGCTGGCAGTTTGCAGCCTCCGAAAAGCCGAAAAACAATATTTTTCGGCTCGTGCTTTACTAACTGCGATATCCGTTGTATGAATTTATGGGGCGTAAGTCAAGCGACTTACCGGTTGTGGCCGATAAACATCAGGAACCGCCCACCGTATCGGCCGGCGATGTTCGGGCAGGAGCTATAGCAGACGGGGTAAAAAAACCGTCAAAATGGCCTGTTTTTCAAGGCTTTTGGCGGGAAGGCTATAGTGGGAGTTGCATTGCACTCCGGCCAGTTGGTCGGGAAATATTCCCGGCTAACTGGAGGAATTAGAAGATTTCCGCCTTGGGGTGGAAAGTGGTTAGTATTTTACCAGCGCAGCAATAGCAAAGGGAAAACAACGTATGGCGCGTGCACCAAAATTCGGACGCACCTTTGCCCGTCGCCCGGGGTTTTCCTTTCGTTCACGCACACGATTCAAGCTGCCCAAAAGACCGGCACCGCGGATTTCCAAAACACCCGGCACCGCAACTCGGATGATGGGCAGTGGAACCTGGCTTAGTGTGGTGCTCTCGGTTCTGGTGCATGTGCTGCTATTGTTTACTTTTGTCCTGGCGATTCGCCTGTTGATCAAAGTTCCACCGCCGCCGCCCCTGCCACTAATTGTTCCGCAATCTTTTCTATCCGGCAACCAACTTTCACATCCGGATAAGGTGACGGCGGCACCTACGCGGGCATCCGCCCTTAAGCGCTTTCTTTCCACGCGTAACGCCAGCAATTCCGTCTCACCGACAGCGCTTAACGCCATGCTTAATGGCACTGCGGCCAATGAACATCTCTTTGCTATAAGTCTTGGACAAGGCGGTGAACTTGCTTCCAATAACGGCTCCATGGGAGCCATGGGCGTGCCGGGAAAAACCATCGGCGGCATGCCGGCGGTATCTTTCTTCGGCGTGCAAACCCGGGCCAAGCGCGTGGTTTTCCTGGTGGATCACGGCGGGCGAATGGTCGGGCATCTTTATTTGCTCAGGCGGGAAGTGCAGCGATCCATCCGACATTTACTGCCCTTCCAGAGATTTGCGGTAATTAAAATTTCCGCCAAGTACAAAATTTTAGGCCCCGACAAACTCCTGCGGGCTTCGCCGGCCAACCGCGCTCTGGTGCTGCCGCAGGTTCATAACATCATTGCGGAAAATAAAGACATGGGAGAGTTACAGCCATTTCTCCGACCCTTTAAAGCCGCTTGGGCGATGCATCCGCAGGTCATATTTTTTCTTACCGATGGCTATGTAGACCCGCGATTAATTACGGATATTGGCGATTTGAACAGCCAATATCCCATACGTGTATATACGTTTACGTTTATGGGTGATAATAAAAGGCATCAGGAAAACCTGCGAAAGATCGCCGCCGAAACCGGCGGAAAATTCTTATATTTATCCAAGCGCATCCTGGAACGCGAGCGTTCATCCGCTACGCCATAAAAGGGTATCAGGCAGGTTCTTTGAGTTGATCGGATTTGGGTAAATCTTTCAGGCTGGATAACCCAAATACTTCCAGAAAATGTTTGGATGTACCATAGAGCATGGGCCTTCCGACATCCTCCGCCCGGCCCACAATTTTGACCAGATTGTATTCCATGAGCGTGCGGATCACTTCGCCACAGGCCACGCCACGAATGGCTTCAACATCCACGCGTAAGATCGGCTGCTTGTAGGCGATGATGGCCAGTGTTTCCAAGGCGGCGGGAGTCAGGCGGCCTTCGTCACGCTTGCGCATTAAGCGTTGAATGTACTGGGCGTACTGCGGCAACGTCAATATCTGGTAGCCGCCGGCCCGCTCTTCAATTCTGAACGCCGCTTCACGTTGATTGTAAAGCTCATTTAATTCTTCAACTGCCGCTTTGATCGTCCGCGCGGAATCCAAACCCAGCGTCTGGGCGATTTTAGCGGCGGATAACGGCACATCACTGGCAAACAGCAGAGCCTCGAGCACTTGTCGCAACGGCATGGGTTCTGTAGAGGATGGTTCCTCAAGCGATACGCCATCATTTACGACAGGCTCCGCCGTCGCGCTTTCGCCTTCGGCCGATACCTGTTCCATAGAAGCCGACGGATTATCTTCCGCGGACGGCATGGCGGTTGCCTCCGAAGACGTCGGTTCTGCCGGCTGGTCCAGCGGTTCTTGTGAAGCGAATGTTGGGTCAGCAACTGTATTCATGCCCAAGAATTTACATCCGGCGGCACGCCGAGTAAAGCGCGGGACCGATTTACATCACAGTTGTGCCATCGGGCGCCTCGTTATCAAACCGTTGCCGAAAAAGTTTGGAACCGCTCCAAGACTTCCATCAGCGTGGCAGAAGAATTCTAGGCGCGCGGTATTTGAATAGTCGGAAGTTTCCAAGAGGCCTGTGGGCATGGGGTGGAGCAAAGCTTAATCAACGGGTTTACATAGGCCGGGCCAGGGAGATTCTATTTATTATCTTCAGGCTCGGTCGCAGCCACCCCGCGCTGGTGCCATGCGGAAGGCGTTAAGCCGGTAAGTTTACGGAAAACACGATGAAAGTGTTGATAATCACGGAATCCACTGGCTTGGGCAATACGCGACAGTCCGTCATGCCCCCGCCGCATAAGTTGCGCGGCATGCGCGACGCGCACGCTGGACAAATGCTCGTGCATGGTGTGATGAAGTTGTATTTGAAAATAATTCTGCAGTGACTGCCGCGAAAGGCCGACATGCCGCACCAGTTCGGAAATTTTCATTGGCCGGTGAAAGTTATCGCGGATATATCGCACGGCCTTGGCCAACCGCGGGTCCAGGCGGTGGGCTACATCGGTGGAAGCGCGGGCAATGACGCCGGCATTGGGGATCACCTGATTGCCAATCGGTGGTTTAATGCCCGACATCATGGAATTCAAGGTTTCGGCCGCCTGCTGCCCCCAATATTCCAAATTAAGGTCAATACTGGATAACTGCACCGGGGCATGCAGGCACACCGTCGGAAAATTATCCACACCGACCACGGCAACATCATCGGGGACCGTTAAACCCATTTCCAGGCACATTCCGATGACTTCCACGGCCGCCTCATCATTACCTGCCATCAGGCCCATGGGCACTGCCGCAGCGAGGAGTTTGCGTTTCAAGTCCTTGATGGCGACGGCTTTGGCATGAATTCCCGCCGCCATCGCCGCCCGGCGCAGGCCCGCAAACCTCGCGCGCTCGGATTTACTGCGGCGGGAGCGCATTTGAACAAATGCGATGCGTTCAAGCCCACAGGCCAGCAAATGCTCACCGGCCGCCTGCCCCACTGCCGCATCATCGCAGCAGACCGTGCAGGCACCGGGCACAGGCCGGTGCTGGTCCAAATTTACAATAGGACAATGGATCGCCCGGGCCATGCGTTGCAACGTTGTGTCGCGCCCACTGAATACGATCACGCCGTCATACTTGCGCCGGATGGGCAGACGGTTAGCAAAACGCACGCGTGTGTCCAAAATCCATCCGTGCGCAGTGCCGTGCCGCGCTATGCCCCGCAGCAGCCGCTCGTCCCACCACCACAGGGCCAATAATACATGCTTTGCCCGCACAGCACCGGCGGGAGACTTTCGTAAAGCGGGGGAAATGGATTTCAAACCGGTATTCATAGCGATAATGATACATAGTAATGGCGAAAACGCTATAGATTGCAATAGCGATTTCCCGTATCGTGGACGCTTGATTCACGGTAAGGAGTTCCTGCTTATGGCGGTATGGGCGGCGGATGTCGGTGGCACGAATATCAAACTGGCGATTGTGGATCGCGGCAGAATTCTGCGAATGCGCGAAATCGCGGCAAACCCGGCCGCGGGCCTGCGCCGCGCCATGGATCGTATCGCCCCCGTCTGGCTGGAACTCTGTGAGCAAACCGGCATTGCGGAATCTGCCATTACCGCGATCGGCCTTGCGATTCCGGCGATTGTGGCTCCGGAATCCGGCAAAATCTGGGCGGTGCCGGGCGGCAAGTTTGCCGACGCTCCGAAATTCAAACTTGCCGCATGGATTGATAAACAATTCCGCAAACCGGCGTACTGGTGCAACGACGCCCATGCGGCACTGGCGGGTGAAATTAAGTACGGTGTGGCACGCGGGGTCAAAAATGTGGGCATGATCACACTGGGCACCGGAGTGGGAACTGCGGTGGTCATGCAGGGCAACGCTCTTACCGGCACCCATGGACTGGCGGGAAACGCGGGCGGCCATAACACCATTGATGTGGGCGGCGCACGGTGTCGATGTGGGAATATCGGATGTGTTGAAACGCACGCCTCTTCATGGGTTCTACCGGCACAAGCGGCCGATTCCCCTTTATTTTCCCAAAGCGCCTTGGCTGCGGAAGCCACCATTACCTATGAGGCCGTTTTTCGTCTGGCCGGGAAGGGGGACTTACTGGCCCGGCAGCTTAGAGCACACGCGCTTAAAATATGGGCCATCACAGCCACCACGTTAATACATAACTACGACCCGGAGCTGTTGGTCATCGGCGGCAAGATCGCGCAACGCGCCGATGTCATCGTGCCATATATGCATAAGTTTATTCGTGCCCACTGCTGGGCAAAATGGAATGTACCTGTTCGCCCCGCGGCTCTGGGCAACGAGGCGGGAATCAAAGGTATTGCTTATCTGGCCGCAAAGGATGCTAAACGGAGCCGCTGATGGACCCTATCGGTAATTATAATAAACATCCCGTTGTCAGCGTGACTTGTGGCGACAACTGCGCCTGGGCCGGATGGCAATCTATAGGTAGACGCTTGCGTGAGGTTTTGCGGAAAAAACCCCGATCTTCTGGCTTAATTGCCGTCGATTGCTATACCGGTGTTCTGGACGACGAAGTCCTGGCGCAGTTGCGTGAGGCTATCAAGCCGGATTTGGTGATACATACCCAGTCGTTGATGAAGTCTACTTCTGAGATAGCATCCGTGATAGCGCCGTTTCTTGGTACGGATCCGGTTTTCGGCCGCATGACCTATCTGGAAATGCAGGATTATTTCGATACTGAAAAACTTCAGGCGGCCCAAAGTCAGGTCAGGTCCGGGCAAGATCGGATGGTACTCATTTACGGACCTGGCGCGGCACTGGTTGCTGCGTCCCCGGATATTCTTATTTACGCGGACTTGGCACGCTGGGAGATTCAGCGGCGTTTCCGTCAGCAGGCCATCAGTAATTTGGGCTGCAACAACATTGGGCAAGCGTGGGCGGCACAGTACAAGCAGGGATATTTTGTGGACTGGCGCGTGTGTGACAGGCACAAATTCCGCGTGTTTGATACCGTGGATTTTTTTCTTGATACCAATACCCCGCATTCGCCTAAACTCGTGCGGGGCGATGCGCTTCGCCTGGCCATGCGCCAAGTGGCGCAACAGCCCTTCCGGGTTGTGCCATTTTTTGATCCCGCACCTTGGGGCGGCCAATGGATGAAAGATAAATTTAGCCTGGATCGCGATGAACCCAACTACGGGTGGGGCTTTGACTGTGTGCCGGAAGAAAACTCTCTCAACCTGCAATTCGGCAATATCCTTACAGAATTTCCCGCTATCAATGTGGTATATCGCCAACCCCGTGAATTGCTGGGCGAGAGCGTATACGCCCGCTTCGGCCCGGAATTTCCCATCCGCTTTGACCTGCTGGATACCATGGGCGGTGGAAATTTGAGCTTTCAGGTGCATCCCTTGACCGGCTATATCCAGAAGCACTTTGGAATGCACTACACGCAGGATGAAAGCTATTACATGCTGGATGCCGCCCCGGATGCCTGTGTGTATCTCGGGCTGCGCAACGGTGTGAACGCCGCGGAAATGGTGGCCGATCTTTATAAAGCGCAACAAGGCACAGCCCCGTTTCCAACGGATCTGTATGCCAATCGCTGGCCCGCGCAACGCCATGACCACTTTCTGATTCCGGCCGGAACGTGCCACTGCTCCGGAGCGGGAGGGCTGGTTCTGGAAATTAGCGCAACGCCTTATATATTTACATTCAAGCTCTGGGATTGGAGTCGCAAGGGTCTGGATGGCGTGCCGCGGCCGGTCCATTTAGACCATGGCCTGGCCAATCTGCAATGGGATCGCAGGCGCGAATGGACGCAGCGACATTTGATTAACCATGTGACCGCCCTGGGGTCCGGGCCGGGCTGGCGCGAAGAGCGAACCGGCCTGCATGAAATGGAGTTCATTGAAACCCGCCGCCACTGGTTCACCCGTGAGGTCCCCCATCACACCGGCGGCGGAGTAAATGTATTGAATCTGGTTCAGGGAGATGCCATAACGGTGGAAAGCCCCACCGGAGCTTTTGACCCGGTGGTTATCCACTATGCCGAAACATTTATTGTGCCGGCTGCGGTGGCTGCGTATACCATTCGTCCGCTTACACCCGGCGGAGATCAAACATACGCCACGATCAGAGCTTTCGTGCGACCGTAGGCAAATTTGTCGGTGCGTAGCGCCAAGTTGCTGTAGCAAGACGCCCTACGATCATGGGACCATCCGCAATAACCACCCGACGCGATGCGAGAATTTGCCACGCGCCCCAGTTAGGGAAAAGAATCGCAGCGTTTTCTACATATGGCTACACAGTGGTCAGAGAGTGTCGGGGAAGGTCGGGTGCATGATCCATTTTCCTATCATAGTTTCTCCGCCAGAAGGTCTGGATAATTCTCTGCAGTCTGCACGACAAGTTCACCGAACATGGCGTTGGCCCATGCAAACCAGGGGCGTGTAAAGCGTGCGGGGTCGTTCTTGTGGAAGGACTCGTGAACGAAGCCGGTCCCGGCGCTGCCTAGTTTCAGCGAGCGTAGGGACCATGCGACCTCGCGCGCGTCGGTTGCGGTTAAGCCATACATGATCAGGCTAAGCGGCCAAACATTATCGCCGGATACATGAACGCTGCCAATGCTTTCAAATTTTCCCTTGACAAAATATGGATTTTCGGTGCTCCATATTAATTTCCTTGTCGCCTGGTAGGTGGGATCGTTTCGATCGCAGGCTCCAAGGTAAGGCAGCGATAATAATCCGGGCCACGCTGCGTCGTCCATAAAAACAGCGTTGCCGAATCCGTCAATCTCGTAGGCGAAAATATTTTGTCGTCGCGTTCCCAAATCTCTGGCAAGATTCGCCAGCATTTGCGAAAACTTCAGCGTTGATAGGAATTGCGCGGATTCACCATCCATAGCATGATAAACTTCTGATAGCTGCCGGAGGACCGCGGCCGCGAACATGTTATCCGGAATATGCAGCGGGTAAATCACGGCATCGTCGGAGGCCCGAAACATGGTGTAGATCAGCCCTACCGGGCGGGCCGGAAATCCGTAACCGCTGCGGGGCAACGTGTCCGTGGCACGAGTTGTGAACATTTGAAAATGGTACGGTCCCGGACCATCGAGCCGCTGC
>JAJZGH010000111.1 GCA_021798635.1 Planctomycetota bacterium
GCTAGTGCATCTGGCGGGAGGCAGCGCCTTTCTCAACGATCCCTTGTACCGGCGTCAGTTCTAATATTTCAGAACCACCCGCCGACAAAAGTTTTATTTCCAGCCCGTGGTGCATCAGGTAGCGTCCTGGATATACTTTTGCGATTGCCGCACCGGTCAGTGACACAACATTGTACGATTTGCTTCCATCTAGTCCGCGAAGCCGCAGGTTCATCGAAGAAGACCTATCACCTCCGCGAAACACAAAAAGCAAGGCCTGCCCTGTACTATCATCAACGTACAGCATGGACTGCCACGTTTGTGGATGCCATGGGTTTGCCTGTTTTGTAAGATGGTAGACTGTGGCATGTCGAAGCATCGGACGGATTTTTTTATACAGGGCGATCTCACGGGCGGCAACGCCAAGCGTCCGGGCATTCCACTTGGAAATATCGCCGGAGAGTCCGAGCATTCCCGGCATGTTGACCTGGAATTTTGCGGCTAAATCCAGTGCCGGATTGGCGTGCTGGGGCCGCACGGTCCAGTGACTGCAAGTTGCGGGCGGAAACATGTAAGTAGCACCAAACATCATGTCATAATTCGCCTTGTTGGAAATATTGTCAGAGATCCAGTTGGTATCGGAAAAGGCGGAACTCATCAACGTTGCGCGAAGCGAGCCACTGGAACAGTTTTCCACGATTAGATTGGGGAATTTCCGCCGAATATAGCGCCAGACGTCAATTAAACCACAATAATGCTTATAGACCGGGTCGTTATTCGCGTTTAGAGTCGAGCTATGGATGGGTACCGGAAAATTGGTATTGAAGTCCATCTTGAGGTAGGCCAGCTTATATCGCGTCACCAACCGACTGATTGTCGCTTCCGCCCACGCCCGAACCTTCGGATTGCCAAAGTTCAGCAAAGCGCGGTTGGAAAGCCGACGTCCGTGCCAGGAGAGAAACCAATTTGGGTGTTTAAGCCCAACCGGACTATTTGGGTTCGCACATTCGATCTCAATCCAGAGTCCGAATTCCATGCCCATGCCGCGAACCTCTCGAGCGAGATAGCCGAGACCCTGAGGAAACTTTTTTCGGTCCACGGTCCACTTGCCCAGATCAATTGTATTGTGTCCATACCATCCACCATCCACGACGAATAATTCACACCCGATCTTCCTGGCGATCCGGGCGTAACGGAGAAGAGTCTTTTCATCGGAGGCACCGTTGGCGGCATACCAATCATTATATTGAACCAGCGGCCATTGTCCGTGTGTAATCCTGACCAACTCATTGGTTCGCAGCAGCTTATCACGAATAAATTTTGTAATGGGCTGTGCACCGTTGTCCCAGTTTCCATGAAAATAATCGACCACCGCACCCGGAATGGGCATGCCATGCACGTAAATATATGGCTTCTCGCCGGACGGAAAGGTCTTGACAGTGACTTTCGTTGAACCTCCATCCGCCGCGACTTTGAATCTCCAATTGCCGCACCAGGCCAGAGAAATAGCAATGCCTCCCCCCGTATGGATATTACGCAACAACCAGAACGGTTTAAAGCGTGAATCGCTTCTTCCCGAAGTATTCGTGTAAGAATACCCTTGGGCGTGGAGTGTTTGTTGCCTTATGTGCCACTCACCGCCCCAGTTTCCGGAGAAAGTCATAAGGACATAATCTGTGACGTGCCCGGGAAGGATAGAACGAAATGGAAGGGGCACGGGATGCGCTGCCGATGTATTTCCCCGAAGTGGTATCGGACCCGCCGCTTGCACGCTCCGGGATTCCATAGAAAGGTTCATCCAAAGAACGGTGAAGAGTCCAAGCAACAAGCAGTATTTCAGACGCATGTTAACACCAATCGTTATGTCCTACGAAAACAAAATCCCAACTACCCGATAAAAAAGATGACAGCCGCAACGATGGCTCATGCCGCCTCGCTATTCACCTGATACATCCGGCACACGCCCTTCTTATCTCGAATTCGCAAGCAGCCGTCTTATTCGTGCCATGCATCACTTCCACCCATTCAGCTATATCCGTCAGGGCTTACATTGAAATTACATTAAGCCGGCAAAGGCCGCCCGCGTTAAAGGCTTTCGCCACATTCTACAGTTCTAGATTAAAGCGCAGACGATTTCCGCACAATACCCGTTTCACTTGACTATATGGACAAATCAATTTGCGCCGGCGATAAGGGATATTGCCGATCCGCTGCGGCGACGGAGGCAACAGGCGGTCCCGGATATGCCGAACTGCTCGATTTGCGAGCCTTGTGAATCCAGATGCAGCAAGGGGCGGCAATATGTCAGGTAACACGAGTCAATTGCCCGCATGGCACCTGAAACCACATGACTGGACGCATATTCTCCGGCGACCTCTACCGAGGCAGGATTTGTACACGAATCTACCGCCGCGTATGGAATGTTGCCCGTATATGGAAAAATGCGACGATCTTTTTCAATGATCCGCATGGACGATTCAGTGGAAAAAATCCGCTGTTCAGACCGGACAGCCTGGTCCCCCGGATGCGAAAACCCTTGTAGATAGTAAGGCCTTTTGAGCTTGCGGCTGATTTTAAAAGACCTCGGTCTTATGACGTAAACAATTCGAACGCATAAAAAATGGCGTCCCGCGAGCTAACATTGCGCGGTTGGATCGTATAAGATTTCAGCAAAGCATACGCCGGAAGTCGTGCAGTTGGAAAAGTGATGCCGTGAGTTTGCCCCCAATATTGTCCGGTTAAAACCGTTGTTCACCCGGTGCGATGCGCCGCCCGTCGGAACAACCCTGACTTTTCGACAGGCTGGCAAAAAGACCACGGGAATGTCAGTGCATCCAAAACTGAAGAATGTTCAATTGGAGTAAACAAATAATGCGGACCAGACAATTGAGATTGATATTTAATAGTATGGCTTTCGCCTTGGTGTTTGCATGCTGCGGCAGATTGCAAGCGAAGCAACCCGTATCATCGAAATCAGCCATGACATTTAATTTGCGGTCCGACCGTCCCGGCAAACTCGCTTTCTTCGGTTCCAAAACCGCCCGCTTGTTCACGAAAGAAATAAAGGCCTCCTTCAAGGGAGTGCTCGCACGCGACTTTGTGTCCAGGCCGGGGGGCAAGTTTCCTCCGGGCTTTTTGAATGCCTCGCCGTCCGGACAACCTTGGTACGGAACCATGTGGACACGCGATGCCGGCACGTTCATGCGAGAACTGGTGTTCTGGGGTTATTACGCCCATGCCTGTCAGGTAGCCCAATGCGTCATGCATTTTGTCGGCACGGATCCTCACGGTTACATCGCCTTTCCCCGTTATTTTGCACCGGCAAAGGGGCGTCAGAGCGGTTCGGAGATGGACGGTCAGGCCGCGACCATTATTTCCATGGTTGCTTTGTGGCAACGGCTTCCCCCCCAGAATCCGTTTCGCGCCCGTATTTACCATTTTCTGCACCAGAAGTCCTCGCCGATTCGCGGCATATATTACGACTTGCAGCACGGACCGTTGATTCCCGGATCAGGTGAATTCGGCGGCGGCAAGCATGAGGCGTATAATATTGTTCAGAACAATTTGTGCGTGCTGGCCTTTATCAGTTGTGCCCGGATGGAAGCTCAAGCCGGAGATCATGCCGCAGCTCAGCGCTGGCGCTACGCGGCCAGTACGCTATATCGCCGCATCGTCAAATACCTTGTAGGTAAAAATGGGGCCTGGATTTGGAACCTTAATACCCGGACGCTTCAGCCAAGTCGGTCTGACCGTACCTCCAATGCGGGAACAGGCGGTCTGAACGGTGCACTTTCGATGTCGGCGGATGTACTGGGGTTCGCCCCGACCGTGTGGCCGTGGCAGGCTCTGGTGACACATGGCGAGAAGACCTTCGAAGAACTGTATCAATTTCCCCTGCGCAAGCAACAGTTTACGAAATATGGCATCTGGCCGCAGATGGACTATTTGCATGACGGCCTGCTCACCAGTCCCTCGTATGGCCAAGGTTACGCCCTGCAGGACATGCTCCTGTTAAACAAGCTCGCCATGGCCGGCCACGGTCTGCATTTTCTGGCGTGGGCGACTTACAAATCTCCCCATGAAATTTTCAATTTCCGGAAGTGGCATTATGGGCGAGAGTCTCCCTATTATTTTTATGAACGGATGTATTCACCTGACGCAAAGGGAAAAATATTAATGACCGCCGGTTGCGGGCCGCTGAATTTAGTCAATGTCTCCGAACCGCTCAAAGTCGCACGGTTGATCGCCGGCGTTGACGACACGTCATTGAAGGTAGTTCGCATTATTCCCCGGCTTCCACCGACTTGGTCGGGGTACCGCATGAAAAATTGGCCCATCCTCACCAGCCACGGTGTGGTCCGAGCCGATATTGCTCTGAAGAAACATGATGGAACGGTGACATTCTCCCTCAACATAACACGGGGCGGACCGATTCCTGATTTGGCTGTATGGATTCCAAGTGGCAAATGGAACGACTTTAACGTTCAGGACCATTTTGAGAACGTTAAAAGCCTGGAGTTTGCATCGGTTTTGCGATGAACGCGCAGAGGGTATTATTATAATACACCTTAGTTCAGTATTGGTGTGTACCGATACATCGAGGATTGGAAATCGTCGTTGCCGATCACATTTGACACGTAGGAAGGTTGCACGAGCGCAGCGCCGCAATTCGCTAAGGAGTTACGATGGATGTTACGGAAAACATGAGCCGTCGCAGTTTAATCAAGCTGATGGTTTTGACCAGTTCGATCGCCATGCGTCCGGTCTCACTGCTGGCTGATGTCACAGCCGGTCTGCCAACAGCCTCACCCAATCCCGGCAACGACCAGTCATGGCAACATCCGCGGCTTTTTTACAATCAAGCATCGCTGAGCCATCTGCGACATTGGTTTGCCTCCAACGCGGCGGCCCGCGACGCGTTGCAACGAAGCGGCAATGAATTGATGGCCGCCGAATTTATTCCGCAGTCTGTTGCCATGCGCGGCCCGGGACAACAGGAAAACTTCGCCGCGCCGGGAGAGCAGATGACGGACATGGGGCTAACACTCGGACTGCTATATCATCTCACCGGCGATAAGCGGTATGCCGACAAGCTTCGACAGGCCATGCTGTACTACGCCCAATATACCCACTGGACGGCTCCATCGTTTTTTCACCGGTCTCCACCCTGGCATTCGGAACTTGACACGTCCACTTTTGCCTTTGGTTATGCCACCGGGTACGATGCACTGTACAACACCCTTTCGGCTAACGATCGCAAACAGATCGCGGAAATCATCATTCGCAAAGCGGTTTTACCCATCCTTGATGATTGGATATTGCCGGGCCGACGCATTCAGTCGCTGGATTCCATGGGACACAATTGGTGGGGCGTTTGCGTCAGCGGTGCCGGACTTTGCTCCCTGGCCCTATTGGGCGACGATCCACGGACCCAAGGATGGATTGATGCCATGGACGCGGGTTTCAAACAATGGTTTGACTATCCGGGCAACGTGTTGCAAAACCGCGTTGCCACATTCGAGCCTTCCGGCCCGTCCTACGAAGGCATCGGCTACACTAACTATGGCGTAGATGAATATCTCCATTACCGTCTTGCCTGGCAGAATACTTATCCTGAACGAAAGCCGGAACAAATTGAGCGATTGAAGCATCTACCTCACTTCTTTCTCCATACACTTTATCCAACATCCACCGGCTCTTTTGCCGTTAACTTTAACGACAGCGGCCTGCGGGCCGATTCCACACCGAATCTCCTGTTGCTGATCGCCTGTGGGCTGGGAACGCCCGAGGCCAGCCGCTACCTTGAACTTGTACACAGCCATCTCGAAGGGACGATGCTCTCATTGCTGCGACAATATGCCAAGCCCGAAACCGCGACAGATGTGCCGACGTGCTGTGCCTATCCCAAAATGGGCTGGGCAACGATGCGTTCATCGTGGGAAAATGACGCAACTTTTCTGGCCGTGAAATCGGGCTATACATGGAATCATGCCCATGCGGATGCCGGCTCTTTTATCCTTTTCAAACAGGGAAAGCCTTTGATCATTGATTCCGGACTCTGCGCTTATTACCGGCCGGAATATACCACCTACTACCGGCGAAGTAAGGCGCACAATGTCATTCTCTTCAACGGAAATGGTCAGCCGGAGGACGACCTGTTTCTGGGCTGCAAATTCCCCGGACACCTCCACAACATGATCAATGGGTTGGGATTGAAATATGTCTACGCTGATTCCACCGGCCCCATGGCCCGCTGGTTCATACGCAATTATCGCCACTGGCTCTGGAGCGGCGATATCATCTTTATCATCGACGACGTGCGTGCCCATACCGCTGGAAAGATGGACTGGCTGTTGCACTTTGAAGGAAGCTACAGCAGGGAGCCGGACGGTGGCGTACGCCTGACACATGGTCCGGCGGAAGCAGTGGTTAAAATCCTGTATCCAAATACCCAGCTCAATGAGGTCACGGGACTGGCCATGAACAATCCGGACAAGAAAGTGCCATATTTGGCATTCTCCCCGGAATCGCACATGAGGACGTGCCAATTCATTACGGCGATTTGCCTGAATCCAAACGCCATGCCCACATTTGAACTTCTGCATGCGGATCACTATATCGGAGTTCGAATGCAGACCGCGGATACGGTGGAGGAAATCTATCTGGACCGCAGGGCCATTTATAGCCCGACCACAAGCGCCATGCGCATCGGAGACTGGGAGACCGACGCCTATTTATTGCATTTCAAACGAGCGAGATCTGTACCAAAGCAAGTGCGGCGATTCTTTATGAGCGACGGCAGCTACCTTCGCCACAAGGGCAGGAGCTACTTGGAATCCCTTTCAAAAATCACCGCTTGCTGGTCAGCCGGAGCGACTCCGGAAATCTTTTCCAACGATGGATCCAATTCAATTCAAATCGCCGCCGACCATCCTGTCCAAAGTGTGAACTGGAATGGGACGCCGGTCCGCGGCAGTTATGACCAGACGGCGCGGCTCGTCACTCTGCAAAGATGATAATAATAATTGTTAAAAAGACTTTTGGAGATCGTACAATGAACCACTTAACCAGACGCCGTTTGTTGACGGGATTTGCCGTCGCGGGAGCCGCCTCGCTTTCCGATGGCGCCATAGGCAGCGCTGCTTCCCGTCCTTCCATAGCCGACGCCCACTCAGCCACAGCCGCACCACCATGGCCGCCTGCTCGCCGCAAGGCAGCCGCGGACAAACTGCTGGAATATTTCCGTTCGCTGGCCCCGAAGATGCTTCGCCCTCCGCAGGGAATTTTACGCCATCCCAGTATTTCTCCGAGCCTGCCGGGGGCGGCTTACAACACGCAGTTGTGGGATTGGGACACACTGTGGACCAGCCGTGCGCTTTTTCGTCTTGCCGACATGACCAGGGATCGCTCGCTGTTTCAAAAAGTATGCCTCCACACCCAGGGAAGCCTTTTAGATTTTCTTGATCACCAATCCGAGGACGGCCGCATTTCGATCATGATCGACATTCACAATCCTGATCCATTCGGTTGCCTTAAAACCGCCGCTCCCAATCACAATAACCAGGCCAAACCGGTCTTCGGCCAATTGGCCCTGCTGATTTCCGATGAACTCAAGTCCGTCGAATGGCTGCGCCCGAGATTTGACCAGCTCATGCGATTTTATCATTCGTGGATACTCGGGAATCAGGCATCGCTGGGACTTCTGGTGTGGGGAGATGATGTGGCCATCGGCGATGATAATGATCCCACCACTTTCGGTCGCCCCTTTTTTTCATCGGCCAATCTGCTGCTGAATTCGCTATATTACCAGGATTTGAAGGCCGCGGCCGAACTGGCTCGACGTCTGAATCGCCCGCGGGAAGCCAAACGTCTCGCGGGCATGGCGCACGACCAGGGAATGAACATCCAGAAATACTGCTGGGATCCACGCGACCGATTTTATTATACGGTCGATGTGCAATGCGTGGATCGACGAGCGGAATTGATTCCCTGGGATAAACATGAAGGTATGAGCATGTCATGGAAATGCCTGCCCTTACGTATTCAGATGTTCACCGGCTTTCTGCCCATGTGGGCGGGACTGGCAACATCTCAGCAGGCGGAGTTGCTGGTGAAAGAGCATTACCTGAACCCGCAGACGTTCAACAGCCCGTATGGCGTTCGGTCGCTTTCCCGGCAGGAAACCATGTACTCGCTGCAGTTCAGTTCCAACCCCAGCGATTGGCTGGGACCGGTCTGGATTCTCACCAACTACTTTGTATGGACCGGATTGAAAACCTACGGCTATCACAAAGAGGCGGCGGTGCTAGCCGACAAAACATTGCGTTTGCTTGCCGATGATCTGGCCAAACACGGTTGCTTGAATGAATATTATCATCCGGAGACCGGCGTGCCTCTGGGCCACAAGGGTTTTCTCGACTGGAATATGCTCGTTCTGGAAATGGTCTAAACATTTTCCGAAAAACCGGAATTTTTAGATCTCTACGTGGCTGCTACGGAAAAACAGTGATCAGTTCGACATTACCGCAATATGATACCCTGGACCAAGATCGGAAAGGGCATTGTATTGCGCGGCGGCCGACAGTGTTCGGCCGTCCATGGTGATTTTCCGGGCGTGCCGCCATTTCGGTGGCAGCCGCAGAACAGCGTGGATTCCCGGGGGAACAGTGAGGGATATAGTAGCGGAACTGGGGCTCTGTATTATTTTTTCAGCAATTTCGCCATGCACGGTGGGCACTGTAATGCGGACAAAACCCAGGTTACCTGGTTGAGGAGCAATGATCGCCTTGGCGAAACCCGGATCCAGCGGACGAATCCCCATCAGGTATCGTGGAATAATATTGCCCGGTGCCGCACCCCATATGTGGTTCCAGTCTTCATTCGGTTTTATACGCAGGGACCAAGCCTCAGTGGTCAGTGTGGAACCCTCGGCCAGCATTTCCATCCAGGTATGGCGACCGGAGGAACTAAGCAAATTCAAAGCGGCTTGCCCTCTCCCGGCGCGATACAGGGCCGTAAGTAAATACTGGGCACCGTACACACTGCATCGCATACCCTGCTTTACTAGAAAATCAGCAATATGCGACTGATCGGCTTTGGGCGCAATGCCGAATGCCAGGGGAAAGAAATTGGCCTGTATGGCGCTGTGTTTTGTGCCAATTCCGTCAATATACAACCCCGTCGTTCGATTGATAAGCAGGCGGTTCATCGTGGAGCGGATAAGCTTTGCCCGGGAAGCGAAATACCGGGCATCATGAGTGTGCCCCAACGCGGCGGCAATGCGCGACATCAATGCCATGCTGCGGTAATGAAACGCGTTGACAACCGTATTGATCGGTCGCATGACGTAGCCATCGCGTTCGTTCTGGGGCCAGTCGACAACAGCGCGAATGGGTCGGCTACGATAAATCGAGTGCAGTACCGATACGGAAACGGGCGGAGTAATGGTGCTGATCAGGCCATCCGGTCGTTCCAGAGCGGCAAGCGTTTTTGCCTTCAGTGCGGTATAGTTTTTACGGATCAGGGTTTTATTACCCGTGTACAGGTAATCATACCATGCCGCCAGCACACTTTGCATAATCCATTCTGTGGGCCAGGTAGGGTGATAAATCAGGTATTGATTAGTCCGGGCTGGTAATGTTGTATCGGTTGTACTGTTAAACCAGTCCAGTTCGGCAATTAGTGCATCGGCTTCGTATGGGCGACGCTCACGATTGCCATCGACGAACATCCCGCAGAATGTTACCGCCTCAATTGTATGGTGGCACAAACCCCAGACCGCATTGAGATTGTCATTGTCGCAATGAAATCGGGCGGCGGTGCGGTCAAATGGATAATGCACGCGTATCTGCTGCACATCACGGGCACGGAGAACCGATGGACAGCCGATAATCTGGACATATCGGAACGGCATAACCGCACCGATGGCATGGGGCATGCGCCGGGCATCGGCACGCGGCAACGGCACGTTATAAGCATGACGGCCTTGGCGCAGACGGATATGCGTTTTGTAAAACGTAATATAGCCGCCCGGGTGAGGATTAACACGGTCTCGTGCGAGGGCTTTTTCCCCCATCATGACAGTGATGATTTTGCCGGCGCGTGGACTATTCACGCGAAGATGCAACTGGGCAAACCAGTCCTGACCAAAATCGGCAAAATAATCCGCCGGCCCCGTTCGCACAAGCGTAATGGGCGGGGCCGATTTGCGAACCAGCGAGGGCTGGAAAAGCACCTCAGCGGATGCAGGGACATTCAAAGCTGAAACGGCCAACAGAGCTGACACCCAAATACTTGCCCACCCCAAGGTGCAACGCTTGATCTTGTCCATGACGTACCTACTGCTAAAAGTTGTGAAGCGAAAAAACATGCGGAGAAATCCGAACGTGAAAATAAAGTCCATACTTTGCGGCGAAATATGACCATAATTCAAATTATGGCCTGAACGGGATAAATGTCTACTACCCGGAGCAGAGGATCGGCGATTCGTCTATACCTTGCGGTGAAATATCTATCCATGCACTCTGGCCTGGAAAACTATGTAGGACTATAGCTTTTTTGACTATCTGCATGGACGAATCATCGGACGAAAAACCAACATTTTGACAGCAACAGCATGACAGGGAGATGCGATAACCGGTGTGAAACGCGGGCTTTCCGGACTTGAGAGCGATTTTTCAAAAGCTTCCTATTACCACAACGAGAGCTTGAACTGTGACGATTCAGCCCCGGCGCCCCTACAACGATGTCACGGAATCGTATAAACTTCCCAGATGCAACGGGCCGGAAGTCGTATGGATAAAAGGCGTTGACGCCGGGTGAAACAATAATATGACATCATCAAATCCATATTTTGCGGTAACACTGCACTGGATCGGCGGGCTGGCCGCGGCAAGTTTTTATATTCCCTTTTCCCGCGTGCGCAAGTGGTCGTGGGAAACCTATTGGTTGACAGGGGGATTCTTCAGTTGGATCATTGCACCGTCGTTTTTCGCTTTTTTTCTGGTACCTCATTTTGAGACGGTTTTTCATGGCATTTCCGATAAGACGCTCTTCTGGACTTATTTCTTTGGTGTCCTCTGGGGTCTGGGCGGCCTGACCTTCGGATTGACGATGCGTTACCTGGGCATTGGCCTGGGTATGGCCATCGCGCTAAGTTACTGCGCAGCCTTCGGCACCATGATTCCGCCGATTTTTGACGGTACGATTATAGATCTCATCGTGCACCCATGGGGCTGGGTGACTATGGCCGGCGTATTGGTGTGCCTGCTGGGCATCGGTCTTAGCGGGCTGGCCGGCCGTGCTAAAGAAAAAGAACTTCCGGAAGAAAAACGCAGGGCGGCGGTTCGGGAATTCAATTTCAGAAAAGGCATTATTGTCGCTACTTTTTCGGGGATAATGAGCGCGTGTTTTAATTTTGGTTACGGTGGGTTAAAAGGATTCAATTTTACGAAAAGTCATGGTCTCACCGGGAACCCCATCACGCTGGCCGCGGCAGAGATCCTGCGACGGAACGGCCATTCGATCATGTGGGACGCGTTGCCCACAGTGGTGGTTGTACTGTGGGGCGGCTTCACCGCCAATTTTATCTGGTGCATGATTCTACATTTAAAGAATAACTCGGCGCATGAGTACATCGCGTCAACAATTTCGCCGGGCGCGAATCGTAGCGTGACAGCCCTGGAGGGTCCCGCTTATTCCGATTCCGGGGTTTTCGCCGCGACGGTCCCGCCCCCTGGGAAGGCCCAACGTGTTCCATTGCTTAACAATTACACTTTTTCCGCCATTGCCGGCATAACGTGGTACATGCAGTTGTTCTTCTACACCGCCGGGCAGAACTTCATGCCCGGGACCCTGGCATTCTCAGGTTGGACGCTTCACATGGCCAGCATCATTATTTTCGCCACCATCTGGGGGGTGATTCTGCACGAGTGGAAGGGTACCAGCAAAAAGACCCACACCATTATTGCCATGGGCGTGGTTACACTGGTCTTGTCGACCCTCATTGTTGGAGGCGGCAACTTGATGAAGACATGGGCTTCCGCGCCAAAAGTTGCGACCGGCACCGCACATCCCCCAGCGCCCGCCACCAAGTCGGGGGATATAGATGGAGGCCGAAAGGTGTAAAATAGAGGTTCTGCGGAGGCAGCGTGGCAAGTGCCTCCGCGTGCATGGCGAAACTCAGCGGCCCATCGCCTGATTTTTATGTTTTTTTTAGAAATTGGATTTTATGCGTCATGGACTTGAGATCGGCAGCAGCGGGATATTAACTTGGACGGTTGGGGCCGAACGGACGATCCATCTCCAGGCAGAAGGAATCGATGGCGGATCTGTGGTCTTTTCCACGCCGAGCATGATCGAACTCATGGAGCACGCAGCCCGCGAGGCCCTGCGGCCATATCTTGAACCAGGGGAAGAATCGGTGGGTGTTCGCGTTGAAGTTGAGCATCTTGCGGCCACGCCCATCGCCGCGCAGGTTCGCGGTGAAGCGAAAGTGACCCGGATAGACGGCCGTCTCATCGATTTTCAGATTGCAGCTTATGACCAGCAGGGTCAAATCGGCCGCGGGAGCCATCGCCGCGCTGTGATTGCCCTGGACAAATTCAGCCGCGGCCTCCGCGAAAAAGCAGAGCAACTTCAACCCCATTCAACGGGCGCCGCATCATTGACACCCATTACCGGCGACCTGCCTGAACTGCGGGAACTTTCCGTGCGGTTTGATGGACCGGTGGCGACGGTACAGTTCAATCGTCCTAAACAACTCAATGCCATTAGCATTGAGATGACGGCAGATTGGGAGAAACTCATACGTTGGCTGGCTGGGCACCATGAGGTTCGTGTGGTGATTATAACCGGTGCGGGAAGGGCCTTTTGCGCCGGCGTTGATGTGAAGGATGTAGCCAAATTGGATATTGCGGCCGCCGAGCAACTTAGCCTCCGACAGGCGCGGTTGTGCCTGGCTTTTGAGCAACTGCCGCAGATTGTCATTGCCGCAGTCAACGGCCTGGCGCTTGGCGGCGGGTGTACCGTGGCTTATTCTTGTGATGTTCGTTTCGCTTCAGCCAACGCGGCGTTTGGAATGCCCGAGATCAAGCTTGGCTGGCCGCCCGGCTACGGCCTGGCGCAGTTGATAAATCTGATAGGTAAGGCCCATACTCTGGAACTTTGCATTAGCGGCAAGCAGATCACCGCCCAAACGGCCTTGGCTTGGGACCTGGTACATGAAGTGGTGCCGCTGCAACGCCTTGAATCCGCGGTTCATCAGTTTGCCAACCATTTACTTACATTGCCCCCCGCCGCTTTACGAGAAACCAAGCGTGTAATTCACGCCGATGAAGGAATGCAGCCCAAAATCACCTATCTGATTGACACGGCCGCCTATATCCGTTGTTTGAACACAAATGATGCGCGGGAAGGTATCGCTGCATTCACTGAAAAGCGATCGCCGATTTTTCGTGGCCAGTAGCGGAGTTATACGGTTATGTTGGTATTCTCTTGCCATGATGAGGCTTGTTTGATGCGGCGTAGTCGCCGTTCGTATTTGATGCCCTTGCCGAAAATGAGCCGGTATGGCATGTATCACTTGCTGATCGTCCTGGCGGTCATGGTTGGCGGTTTGTCCGCCAGTGCATCGACCGTGGCAACCTCGCATCGTGACGGAGATGGAATAGTTATCGCCGGGCGTGCCCGTTTCACGGTTGTCACGCCTACACTGATTCGTCTGGAATTCAGCAGCGACGGAAAATTTATCAACGACCGCTCGTATTTCGCATGGCGGCGCAACGTTAAGCCGCCTAAATTTCAAATTCGACGGCTAAACGGCATCCTGAGCATCCATACATCCCGCTTAACGCTTCGCTGGCGCGGTGGAACCAACGGCTTTACCGCACAGAATCTTTCCATTGCCTTCCGTGATAACAACGGTACATGGCAAACATGGAAACCGGGCGACAAACAGACCGGCAACCTGGGCGGCACTCTGCGTTCTCTGGACGGCTGTTGTGGGACTGAACCTCTGCCGGACGGCGTTGTCTCTCGCGACGGCTGGTATTTATTTAAAGATCATACATTCCTGGTAGGTAATGCCCCGAATGCATGGATACGGCCGCGTCCGAAATCCGAAACCGCCGATTGGTATTTTTTCGGTTACGGCAGGGATAACTACCTGACAGCCCTGCAAGACCTCACCACCATCAGCGGGCGTATTCCGATTCCTCCGCGTTACATGCTGGGTGCCTGGCGGTCGCGCTATTACAACTTCACTGCCGATGAATTTAAACAGCGTGTGCTGGAGTACGATTCCCACAAATTTCCCTTAGACGTTCTGGTAATGGATATGGGCTGGCACACACCGCCGCACTGGGGGTCGATGAACTGGAACCGTAAGCTGATTCCACATCCAAAAAAACTTCTGTCGTGGCTGCACAAACACGGCATTCATGTGACGCTCAACTGGCATCCCAATGGGGGTGTCGGCCCGTGGTACAGCCAGTACGACACATTTTGCCGTGCCATGGGAGCTAATCCGGCGGCAAAAATGACACTGCCCTTTGCGGACACGAACCGTAAATTTATGACAACTTATTATAAGTTATTGATGGATCCGCTTGAAAAGGATGGCGTGGCGTTCTGGTGGCTCGACGGCGGCATTCATCTTGGTTGGGACAACGCCTTGGACTTTAACAACATCGGGCGACCTTTCACCGGCCGGCGCGGGGCGTCCTTCAGCCGTTGGGGCGGATGGGGAGACCAACGTTACCCCATCTGGTTTTCCGGTGATACAACCTCATTATGGCGTGTCTTGCGATTTGAAGTACCTTTCACGGCCACAGCCGGCAATGTCGGTGCTGATTATTGGTCGCATGACATCAGCGGATTCCGATTATCCATACCCAGCGCGGAACTGTTTACACGATGGGTGCAATTCGGAGCCTTAAGCCCCGTATTCAGAACACACGGTTCGAGAGAATTCGGCAATTATCGTGTGCCATGGTACTACGG
>JAJZGH010000372.1 GCA_021798635.1 Planctomycetota bacterium
GGAATTGCCGTAATGTCGGTGCAACCTTGCGCGCGAAACCTCATGCCGCCCCCTCATGGAACCTCTCCGAGTGACGGTTGGGCTACGGAACACAGCAGGAGGCTTAGATGCCGGATTTCACGCGCATCCCGGATCAGTCTATTATTTTATCCGGACAGGGGAAAGCCATGATTGATCGTGTGCAGGCCACGCGCGACGGAACGATCGACCGGCATAATGCGACTTACCTGATGGCGTATGCCGCCGCACCGACGGATTTGACGCTTGAAACGCGCGTTATCGCCGCGCACCGCCTTAACGTCTGGAAGTTTAACCCGGCAACAGGCAGCACAAAGTCCATCGCCAAGAACATCGTAAATACCGGCAAGCTGGCGGTAAAAAAGCGTTCCGCTGATGGCGATACGGTGATCATCATTGATAATGCCGATAAACAGTATCCGCCTCCGTAAAGCTGTACAATCTTAGATGCCGGTTGTGGTCGGCGGATAACGAGTTGAAGGCAGAGAGTCAACGCGTGCCCAATGTTGTTGTTTTTTGCACTCGAAGATTTTAATCATGACTCACACTGCCCCGCCCCTCATAAGCATTATTATTCCGACATTTAATCGCGCCGCTCTTTTGCCGCGTGCCATTGACAGTGTTCTTCGGCAGACGCACAGGGCGATTGAAGTTATTGTTATTGACGATGGCTCTACGGATAATAGCGCCCAAATCGCGGCAACCTACGGCAAGAAAATACGCTACCTTCGGCAGAGCAATACCGGTGCCAGCGCGGCCAGGAACCGTGGCATTCATGAAGCGAGCGGAACATTAATTGCTTTTCTTGATTCCGATGACACATGGCATCCGGAAAAACTCTCGCGACAGGCGGCATTATTTACCACCCCGGCGATTGGTGCTGTGCATTGTGCCATTCGTGTGGAGCCTGCCGATCGCGCCGAAACCAAGGGGATTTATTATCCTGGGGACAAATTATCATTGCATGAGGTGCTCGCACTGCGAATACCTTGGCCCACTGCGATGATGGTGCGGCGGGACGTGCTGGTGGAAATCGGTGGCTTTGACGAAACGCTTGTGGCATCGGAAGACTGGGAACTGTGCATTCGCATTGCACAAAAATATATTCTAGTCGGCATTCCCGAAGTGCTTTGTGATTACCAGGAAGGCACGCCGGGGCATCTTTCCGGTGTCAGGAGCCGCTTTTCCATGGAGTGTCGCATTCAGCGCAAGTACCGGGACTTGCTGGCAAGGCGCTGCCCAGATTGCGAGAGATCCCTGGACAGCGCATGGAAGATTCAACGAGATTGGCATTTTGCGCAGCTCTGTGACTTGTCGCGCCAAGCTTTTTATGCGGGGCGTTTTGCTGAATTTATGCGGTACCGCTTTGCTGCGGCGGCATTTGACCCCGTGCGGGCGCTTCGTGAAGCACCGGGGGTATTACTTAAAAACTTCCTGCGCGACAAACCCAAAGCGTGCCCCAACAACCCGGAAATAAACACTTGATGATTTCACGCGGTCCGATACTCCGCATAGACACGGTACGGCACCGCCGCGGCGGCGGCGATTGCAGTGACTTTATCTACTGGACGCAGACACACCGCCAGCACATTTTTCCTGCCTGCGGCATGGAGCCAGTTATCCGGCATATAAAATTCCCGCTGGCCGCCGTGTTGCCAATACCGGCCCAGTGAATGGCCGTTCAGGTAAATAAATCCGTTTCCGGTAGCTTCAAGGCGCAGGCACCAAGGCAGCCAAATATTACGTGGCACTGCGGGCAGAGCAAATTCCATGCGGTACCAGTTCAGCAACGCAGGCGGCGTAAGGGCGGGCGAGCCAACGGCTTGGGATGGCCACTGCGAGTCATCAAAATCCGCATGGTGCCAGGAGTTCACAATGCCGGTGGGTTTTCCGGAAAGAAGCAGGGTGCCGGTTTGCTTTCCCCAGGCGTTGGCATGGTGCAGCAGTTGGGATTGACCAATACCGCCCCAACTGCCCAATTCCTGCACCACAATCGCAATAACATTGCGACCGGTCCGCAATGATTTAGCGATATCCGTTGCCGGGCCGTCCCCGCCCATCATGCCCATTGCCCGGCCATTGACGAACAGCCATCCGCGGCTGGAAACCACGCCAAATCGCAGGACGGTTTTACCGGCCTGCAGCTCACCGGCGGTCAGGTGGAGGGCGGTACGATAAATGGCTGCTTTCCGGTGGCCTATTTGATGAGGACGAAGGCTCGCGGTGTTTACCTGCCGCCAGGCGCTATCATCGATATTTGGTTGAACGCCTGGGAGTTTATCCACATGGCGAGGCAGTTTGATCACCTGCATCCGCCAGTTTGCTATCACGCCTTCATGCGGACTATACGGCATGATACCGGCATTCTGGAGACCGAAGCCTTCCTGCATATTCCATCCACTGTTGGCGTGGCCGATATTTTCGTACAGGAAAGTCGCCTGGAGCGTGCCGGAAATTTCTCCGGGGAGCGGCAGAATGGAGGGTGATCCGCTGGCGGCAATCGGATAGCAAATTTTGCCGTTTACCAGAGCAATCGCGGAGTCCTGCCCCGCCAAGGCAATGGCCAAAGCCGCAGGCCCGCTAGCGGTATGACCTGTCGCGGCAATGCCCGTGCGGTAGTAACTTAGACCGCTGTCGTAAACGCCCATTTGTGCCAGCGTCTTTCCTTCAGGTACGGCCTGCCAGTGCGTGGGGAGTTCATCGGCGCGATATTTGAGCGTTTTAATTGGTACCTCAGAGGGTATCTCTGTAGGCCGCTTCGGAAGACGTTGCGGCTCCGGGAGCCATTGGCCGCCGGCCGCGTCCGTGGCATGGGCGGGCAGATATAGAATCTTAAAATCGCCGGCTTGCAGTTGATATGAAACGGACAAATTGCGGATGTTCCCAACTGAAGCGGTGAACCGCCCGCTTTGGCTGCGGGAACGATTAGAATTAAATACAAATATATACGTTCCGCCATCAGGGGATCGGCGAGCCCCGATTTGAATGCTTTTTCCCGCACCATGAACCTGGATGGGCGCATGGACCGCTCGTGCCAGAGCCGGCCCATGTGTTTTAAGCATTTCACCGATGGCTTTTACTTTTAGCCATTTGGCACCGACGCCGCCACATTCACGGATTGGTGCGCTGTAGTCGTAGGTTGTTGCCACGTTAAGTCCGGCGCGGCCGTCGAAATTGGTTCCCCCAAAAAGCATATAGTAGTTTAAGGCGGTCATGCCGTGCTGCATGGAATACAGAGTCAGGGCATTAATCTGCTCCGGACTTACATTGTCCGGATAGTTATCTGAATCGGTTTTAAGCGTAGGCTTGGCTTCCACACTGGTAAAATATCCGCCCTGCATTTCCGCTGCCATCACGGGCGCATTTTTCTGGGCCGTGCGATAATGGTGAATGCGATGGCCCATGGCCG
>JAJZGH010000112.1 GCA_021798635.1 Planctomycetota bacterium
CACAAAGCCGCCGGCTCTGCCGGTGGTGGAACACACGATAAAAGAATCTCTGGCAGGCTCTTGGCGCGACGGTAAAAAACGTTGTGATCTCCGCTTGATTTGGCGTTATGTCAGCGCTGCCCGTAAAAATGGCCGCGCCCGGCAAAAGGAGGACCCACGCTGACGCATAAGAGCAACTGTCGCCGTAACAAAACGGAACCCCGCGTTAATCCGCGTTATCCGCGAAATCCGCGGTTCAATCCCGTGGCGTTCCCGAAGAGAGGACCGCGGATTACGCGGATTACGCTGATAAATACCGGGCTTCCGTGTTCCGAGACCGCCATCGGCATTACTCCCACCGCTGTTTAATAAAAGTCATGGCAACCAGAGCTACTTTTTTTTCGCCACCAATACCGCAACGGTCCCACAACAATCCTCTCCGTATCCGCGTTATCCGCGAAATCCGCGGTTCAATCCCGTGGCGTTCCCGAAGACAGGACCGCGGATTACGCGGATTACGCGGATAAGTGCCGGGGTTTCCGTTTGCTACGGCGACAGCCACATTTTTGCGCCAGCCGAATTTGCTCTACTTTCAACTCTCTCCTGTCACTGCTCTATCGGGTCGCAGCCCGATGTCCGCGGTTGTTTTTGCAGTCGATTTTGAGGCGCATTTCGCGTGCGGAGATTTCAGGGGTGGGTTCCATTTGTGAATTAACATCCTTCAGAATCCAGATTCCAGGTTGCCGCAGCATGGGCGTGGCGGTGATCCGTGGCGTAAAACGGTTTTGCGCTAATGGTAAAAATTTTTGCGCTGTACGTAGTGGCGGGGAAGTCCGATGGCCGCCTAAAATAGGCCTTAAGATTCACGCGCCCGCGATTCCGTTATGTGGCTGTGGCGGCCGGAGGGATGTCGCGATCTTCAAGAGCGCAGATCGTGGCGGAAGCTGAGATTGGTTCTCGCTCCCGCGGACCGCGTGAGTTTTTCATATTTCCCACCGTCGGAAAAAAATCGTGCAATCAAATTACATCCCGCGGCCGACTCAACGCTGCCGCATTGAGCTAACGATACATATTTCACGCATAACCCACGCACGTTAGCCTGGCGCGGCAGCGTCATGGTTCGATGCGGAGCGTGGCCACGGAAAACGCCGCATGTTGCCTCGGCGCGCGTAATCTCAAATGTCGCCACGGCCCGTCCTGACGCGGCAGCGTCACGGTGCTTTACCCTTACGGCAGGCAGGGCTTGCCTGCGGAGTTACCGGGGCAGCTAATCGGTTTGGCAATCGCGGTTCCTGCGGCGCTCATCAGCGGATACCAGTGCGAGCCTTTCTTGGGCAGGCGGACGTATGTGCCATTTGGAATGGCGGATTCGTAGCTGCCACGCGATGCAAAATACGCCATAGATTGTTGAGGCGTCATATTGGGGCTTTCCGGTTGGGCCAGGTATTGCTTGGCCGCTACAGCTTGCGGTGTATATTTCATCAGATATCCGATTTTTTTGTCGCCGCAAGTGGTACATGTATACATATAAGCGCGTACCAGCGTATATTTGCCAGTTGTACCTTTCAAGGGGGGCAGAGCGCTGATCGGCTCCGTTGTAATACTGCCATTGGCGGTGTCATAAAAATAATGGGTTGAGGGCGGCGGCGGTGCGCTGACTGGTTTCATTTCCCAGACAATCAGTCCAATCGCCAGGCAGACGATCACAATGCCGCCGATGACAAAGGGTTTCTGGTTCTTATTCATCTTGTCCCGAATGCTCTGAATCGCCATAATGAAAATCCTTTCAAAAAAGATGTCTTTGCCAACAGGTTATCAGAATGATATGGCCTGTCCACTGTTATTACGTCGATAGGCGGATGGGGTCATTCCCGCGATCCGCTTGAACATGACATTAAATACGGTTTCACTTCGAAATCCTGATTCTTCCGCAATTTTCCACATGGGTTTATCGGATTCGATAATCAATTGTCTGGCTCGATCCACATGTGCCCGCCAGATTTCATCCTGCAGCGTGGAACGCGTTAAGGCCTTAAACCGCATTTCCAGACTGCGGCGTGACACCAGCACCTTCGCCAGCACATCATCAATATGAATCGGTTCATGGGCATGGGTACGAATAAATTTATACGCTTCCGCCACGTCCGGATCTTCATAAGCGGTGACATCCGTCGATTCGCGCGGCACTACCGGCAGGGGGGGGACAAGAATCGGCTTTTTCGGTGCGGCTTTCCCCAGCATGATGTCGTTTAAGGTTTGGGCCGCCTTGCGTGCCACCAGACGGCCATTGAGTGGAATGCTGGTCAGCCGCGGCACACTCATCATGCACACCCACAGGGTATTGTCCACACCGCACACCGCGATATCATTGGGAACTGAGAAGCCCTCCTCCTGGGCCATGCGTATGGCTTCATAAGCGAACCGATCCATGCAGGTAAATAGCGCAATGGGCTTGGGGATATTTTTTAACCAGCTTCGCAATGCAACCTGCTGCTCCTCATTCTGGAACCGCCACCAGTCCGGCACGGTGTTATCATATACATGCACCGGAAAACCCCGTGACTTCAGTGTGGTCAGGTAACCGGCCCGGCGGAGGCGTTCCCAGGAAAACGTTGTCGTTTCACACATCCCATAATAAGCAAACGTGCGAAATCCCTTGCCGGCCAGGTGCTCTGCCGCCTGCACACCCACCGCGTAATCATCGGGAATTACCTGTACAAAAGGAGTTTTTTCCTGAAAGTGGGGGGTGGTAACCACGGGAATATTCGTCTGTTTCAATGCGGTAAGCGTTTCGTGATCCTCCCAGTGGCCAATAATAGCACCATCAATGCGCCCGGCGGCAACATCCTGCGGGCCTACTTCGCCCATGCTGGCAATCAGGGTGCGCCAATTCCCGATTTCAGCGGCGAAACGGGCAATCTCCATGGCCGCTTGCTCGCTGTATACGCCCACATCCAGCGACAAATAGGCCACGCGCAATTTCTCCGGCAAATGACCGGCGCGTCGCGGCAGATTGCCGTTTCGTGGCTTTTCTCGGCCTTTATTTTTCATGCGGAGCATTGTACAGGAGAATCCGTGGCCGACACACTTTTGCGCCAACGATAAATATTTTTGCGCTATCCATTCTTGTAACGGATTTTTGCCTGGGCTATAGTTTAAGTAATAAAAGAACGGCTGGGTCGGAAGCCCGAAAATAAAACAATTTTTCCGTTCTTTGTTAGAGTTCAGTTTTGTGAGTTGAATTTTATGCACCGGTGTGTCCATAGTCTTTTTTTAGAAAGGGAAGACGTTATGCCAGTTTCAACACATTATCCTCGGAAGGCGAAAGGCTTCACGCTCATTGAGCTGCTGGTGGTTATATCCATCATCGCGTTGCTGATCGCATTGTTGCTGCCCGCGCTAGCGCGCGCCAAGGCTGCGGGATTAACGGTATCCTGCGCATCGAATCTGCGTCAGTTGGGCTTGGTAGCCCAAATGTACACCAACGAAAACGAAGGAATGCTGCCGCTGGGGGTTGGCTTGCCCGACAGCCCCGGTCCGTCGCCAACGATTGAAAACGGCATTCCCGGTCCTATCATCGGTGGGTCCCAAACTTGGATGACTTCCACTTGGATTACGCAATTACAAGTGTATTTGCAACCCCAGCCCGATGCCCCTCTGGCTCAGTATGATCGTTGGCAGTGGCCATTGGGCAATCCGCCCTCTGGCGTTCTCATCTCCCCAATATTCCGTTGCCCGGCAGCCGCAAGTTGGTTGCAGGGAGGCTGGCCGATCCAACGATGGGATTACCAGGCAAACGAAGAATTGTTTCCCGCTGGTTATCGCATGACACCCGGCCAAGGCTGGCCTGGCGAGCCGGATGGCTACAAGCTTTCTAACATTGGTGGTCGCGGATCACAAGTTGTCATGTTCATGGACGGGGAACACTCTGTCAATAATGATTACCTGACCCATCCCACCGACTTTGGCGGCACACTGCAGAACAACGGTATCAGTTCTTATTGGACGGGTACAAGCAATGCCTTGCCATTCTTCGGTGACCCGATCCAAAAAACGACCACCAATCCCACTGGAAGTGACCTCGTAGGTATCAATCCCGGCCCGGATATGGGGCCGATGCGGACCGTGGGCAATTGGGAAAACGCTTATTGGCTGCGGTGGCGCCACGGTTATGGTACCACGCATGAAGTCAACTGCGTGTTTGCCGACGACCACGTGGAAACGTTCTCCTACACTGCGGACGTTCCCGGTGGAAGCAACCCGGCCAAACCGCCGGTCAGCAACCTCCCAACCGGAGATTTCTTAGCCACCGCACCGGGCGGCCAGTAATAGAATCGCTTGACTTCCCCACGGGCCGCCCTGGCCCGTGGGGAATCAGGCTTTTAGCGGGTTATGGAAAACGAGGAACAACGAACCCTTCAATTCATCGGCTCGTTCTGCCTCAAAAACACTCAGCAGCTCGAAATGAAATATCCTCCTGATTGGTGAATAACTTTGTTCATCGATTGGAAAGGGTAGAGCACACGAGCCGGCTCGAAACAGGCTCGGATTGATTGAAGGAGAGTTTCAATGAAAACTCAAATCTTTAGTAATGGTCGAGTTCTCGGACTGGGAATCGCGGCGGCCTCGGCGGGACTCATGGGCACAAGTGTGAATGCCGTCCATGCCACAGCCTACAGCGGCACAAACGCTATCAATTTCATGTTCGCATTCAGCGGTGAGGGGGCCTATACCACCAACAACAGCGCCGTCGGCGGTTACGCGGCCGTCGGTGTGGACCCGAGCAATACGGGCACAGTGTGGAATCAGATGGTGCCAACCGGGAATTTTACGGTAAATAACGCTACCACGAATGGGGTTCCCTTGCCTAAGGGATCCGCCGGCGGCGATTCTTATGGTTACGCGACAACTACGAACATATTGAGCAATCTCTCTGATTCACAAGGAAATGCCACCGACGTAACCGTGACAATCCCAACATCCCCTGCCTCTACGAGCTGGGAAAGCGCCGTTTGGGCCACCAACTCATTGCTGACGGGGACTTGGGCTTACTCTTATTCCGGTACGGCAGGGGCACCTCCGGCCGCCCTCCCCATAGAGATTTCTGGATTGACACCCTCGTCGCAATACAACCTGTACCTCTACGGTGCCAATCCTGGAACACTTGGCGTCGGCACAACCTTTTCCCTAGCCGCGACGAACGTCGTAGCGGGTGATGCTGCGGCTGCGAGCACGACCGGCGTTTCTGCGGCGAGCGACCCGGGTAAAAATCAACCCTTTGTGCTGCCGTGGAACGTCCCGACCACCGCCTACGGTTATGGTTGGGCTAGCGCCAGTGCGACCAACGGTCAAGTCTGGACCATGCTACAGGCACAGGCGGATTCCACCGGCAATATTACGTTCTATCACGCCAACATTGCCGGCGCGATTAAAGACGCTGTTAATGGCTTTCAGTTACAGCCGGTGGCGAATGTCGCCACCCCCGAACCCACAACCGTGGCCCTCTTCGGTATTGCGGCTGGCGCGGGCTTGCTGCTTACATCGCGGCGCAAGCGTATTGCAAAACTGTGACGTAATTCCTGATCCACCTTCCTGAAGCCGGCCGCCTGATCGAATAGAAAGGGCGGCCGGTTTTGTCAAAATTAATCTTCGCTTTTGGAGTGTTTGCTTGCAGTTTAATGAACCGTTCTCCGCATCAGTAAATCGACTCCAATCGCCTCTTATGGGGAAAATCTGGCGATGGAACCCCTTGTACCGCAGGCAGCTTGCCTGCATCGGAATCAGAACAAAAGCAGGCGGGACGCCTGCGTTACCTGGCGTGCTTTTGCCCGCCCAACCTGGTGTCAACCCTGCCCGGGCGGGGTCTAAGCGGCTCCCTGAATTCCGGGCTTCCAGCCTGATGGTGTTGTATTTTGCTCTGACGGCGTCTCTGGTACCTGGCGCACATGCGGCGAACCGCACGTTGGTCCGCTCTTTGCCCGCTTTTGCTGCTGCCAAGGCAACCGCGCTGCATACGCGCGGCGATCAGTTGCTTTACGCCAACGGTAAAATTGCTGTCCTCCACGGTGTGGTCATGGCAGCTAAGCCGGGAAGTCCCAATTGGTCGCATATCAAGCAATCCACCGTGGCCGCAGTGAAAACCTGGAAAAGTCGGTTAATCGGGTGGCCGCTTTCTCAGGATGCCTGGTTTGGCAAACTCCCGGATTCACACCATGGTGGAGCGGCCTATCGGCATACGGTTGATTCCGTGGTGCAATATTGTGCTGCGCACGGTGCTTATATTGATTTGACGCTGCAATGGACCGATATGGGTTACTGGGGAAAGTATCTCGGCGGCCATCGTATGCCGGATGGCAACTCAGTGCGATTCTGGCGGGCGGTGGCCGGCCGATATAAAAATTATCCCAATGTACTTTTCGGCTTGTTTGCTTCGCCCAGCGGGGTGGATTGGCACACCTGGCTTTACGGGGGCGTATGCACGCACGAATCCGCGACGCGCATTGTGGCGTATCGGGCGGCGGGAATGCAGGAATTGTATAACACTGTACGCGCTACGGGTGCAAAAAATATTGTAGTGGCACCGGGATGCCGCGGCGGGGCGGATCTCTTTGGTGTCATTCACGGCTTTGCGGTGCGGGGCCGAAATATTATGTACAGTACGAATATATATGCGTGGGTATCATCCCATGTTCCGATCAGGCAGTGGGCGCGGCAATGGCGGCAGCATTTTGAATTGCCCGCCAAACACGTGCCGGTGTTGGTGGCGCAATGGGGCGGCGGACGCAAAGGGGCTGCCTATAAACATCTCTTGTTGCGGGCCATGAAAAAACGGAATATCAGTTGGACGGCCGTAAATTTTGGTGTCGGTCCGCCCTGGCCGGCATTGATTAACAATTGGCAATATCAGCCCACGAAGCTCGGTACTCTGGTGAAACACGAGCTGGCGAACGCGGCCATTGCGACGGAGGGCGGAAAATGACAGGCAAATCTCAACTTACTCAAAGTACATCAATGAAACGCAAGACACGCGCGAAAGTCAGAATGGTATCGCACTTGGTGATGACCTTGATGATCGGCGTGTTGTTGTTGGTGGGGGGACGCGCATCGGCGGCTTTGCCATCAAAAGTTCCGCATATTGTCACGTTGGCGTGTCCTTATCCCATCCGTGATATGGCGTTGCACACGCAGGGCAATAAGTTGTTGAACGCGCAGGATAAAGTGGTGGTGCTGCACGGCGTGGATTTGCCGAGTCTGGAATGGACCAACCGCGGCGATCATGTCCACCGATCTCTGCGTGCGGCTATCACGCAGTGGCATTGCCGGATAATCCGTATTCCCACCTCGGTAAATCGCTGGTTTGGGCAGATGCCGGGACAAAGCCACGGCGGAAGAGTATATCGGCATATCCTGGATCAATTGATTCAATACGCCGCCCGACATCATGTGTATGTGGTGCTGGATTTGCATTGGAATGATATGGATCGCAGCTCTGGAGACTTGGGGCAGCACCGCATGCCCGATCATTCCTGTGTGCGTTACTGGAGATTGGCCGCCCGGCGTTATATGGATTATCCCAATGTATTTTATGATCTGTACAACGAACCGCATGGGATCAACTGGATTACCTGGCGGGATGGCGGCGTATGCACCGGTGAAACAAAAACGACGGTGGTGACATATCGTGCCGTGGGCATGCAACGCTTGTATGATGTGGTGCGGAATGCGGGTGCCAACAATATTGTTATCATCGGTGGTACCAGCTGGGCTTACGATGATTTTGGCATTACTCACGGGTACGCTATCGCGGGAAAAAATATTGTGTATGATTGTCACGTATATCCATGGAAGCCGCGATGGAAACACAGCTTTGAACTCGCGGCGAAAAGTGTGCCGGTGATTTTTGACGAATTTGGCGGCACCGGTTCACAGTTGGCGTTTGGCAGAAAGGTTATTGCGTATGCGGCGGCGCATCATATCAGTTGGTGCGCCTGGTCGTTTCACACCGAGGCCGGCCCGGTGTTGATAAAGAATTGGCACTATCAGCCAAGCGCGTTTGGTGCGATGATTAAGAAGGCTTTAGCGACAACTAATGATCACTGATCACTGATCAATGATCAAAATTTAAGGACGTTCCTATTTATTGATCAGTGATCAGTGGTCATTGTAGATATTGAAAAACAGGGGTATGCACATGGAAGACAACATGATGGACGTAAAACAACTGACACGGCGTCAAATGATGCAGGCGGCGGCGGGAGCCGGCGTAGTACTGGCATTAAGCGGATGCAGCACGCCGGGCGGGCAGGAAGCTGCCACCGCCTCAACTGGAGTGCCCGCACCATCAATGGCGGTAAATCTGGCCGGCGACACCTGGACCATGCACGAAGAGGGTCAATCGGAAAAAATCCCCGCCATCGTGCCGGGAGCCACCTATACCGATCTGATGCGCGCTAAGAAAATTCCCGACCCCTATTACCGTGATGACAATGGTAAGGTTCAGTGGGTGGCGGAAAAGAACTGGATTTATGAACGCTCCTTTGATATTCCCGCCGAAATGCTCGCCAAGCCGCGTGTGGAACTGAAATGTCACGGGTTGGATACGCTGGCCACCGTTTGGATCAACGGCAAGGAAGTCGGTTATGCCGACAACATGTTTCGCTGCTGGAGTTTTGATGTTCGGCAGCACGTCAAGGCGGGCAGTAACACCATTCGGATCCGGTTTGATACGCTGACGCCCTATGTGGAAAAAAACCGCGCCGCCTACAAAAGCGACTATGGCATTGACTTAAGCGACGCCCGCTGCTGGGTGCGTAAAGCTCCGTATATGTGGGGCTGGGACTGGTGCCGGGCGGTGCTGACGCAGGGTATCTGGCAAGGCATTGAAATTCTCGCCTACGATGCGCGAATCACCGATTTGGGTATTTTGCAGGATCATGATGCTTCCGGCGCGGTGCATCTGGATATTCAAACCAGCGTTTCCGGAGGCAACTCCGACGCCCACGTTTCCACACGCGTTTTATTTGATAATCAGGTGGTGGCGACTGCATCGGCCCCGGTGAACGGCGGCATGGCGCGAAGTCACGTTACCATCACCTCACCCAAACTCTGGTGGCCCAACGGTATGGGAGATCACCCGCTGTATGTGGTGGAATCACAATTGCACGAATCCGCCGGCAGCGTGGTGGATGTATTGGTGGCGGGAACTGCCTCGGCCGCGAAGGTCATTGATACCGCGACGCGCCGCATCGGTCTGCGAAAAATTGATGTTGTGTCGCCGAAAGATGGCTTGGCCATGCACGTCAAAGTCAACGGTGTACCGGTGTTTGTAAAAGGCGCGGACTGGATCCCCGCCGACAACATCCCCACCCGCGTAACGTCCGATACGCTCCGCTGGTATATGAAAAAAGCCATTGAATGCAATTTTAATTTTATCCGGCTTTGGGGCGGCGGATATTATGAGCAGGATGAACTGTTTGATCTGTGCGATGAAATGGGCATCATGCTGCAGTTCGAGTTTAAATTCGCCAATGACACCTATCCGGTCAATGATCATAAATGGATGGCCGGTTTGCAGGCGGAACTGGATCAACAGATCATGCGCTGCCGCAATCACCCCTCCATTGTGATTTGGAGCGGCAACAATGAAATTCAGGATTTCAAGGGATATTACCACCTGTTCCGTGATGTCATTGGCGGAAGCGTACATCGGCTTGTGCCGGGCGCGTTTTATGAAGTCGGTAGCGGTGCCTCCGGCAGCGGTGATATCCATACCTGGGCGGTGTGGCACGCCATGGCACCGTTTGAACAGTTCCGCACGGTAGAGGGGTTTGTCACAGAATTCGGCATGCAATCATTCCCCGACCCCATGACGGTGGATTCCTACACCGACGCCGAGGATCGCAAGAGTATTCATTCACCGGTGATGCGCTACCATGAACTGGACGGCAGCGGCCACGGCATCGGCATCATCATGCACTACACCAACATGTATTTCGGCAAAGCGCCGGAAAATTTTGACGATACGCTGCGGCTTACGCAAATCAATCAGGCGTATGGAATCCGTTACGGTGTGGAACACTGGCGCCGCGATATGCCCCGATCCATGGCCGCCACCATCTGGCAATTTAATGATTGCTGGCCCGGCCCAACCTGGTCCATGACCGATTATTATCGCCGATTTAAGGCCATACAATATCAAAGCAAGCATTTCTTCGCACCGATTCTGGTCAGCGGCATACCCGATCCGAAAACCGGCAAAGCGGAACTGCATATTACCAGTGATCGGCAGACGGACGTTTCCGGTGAGCTGCGCTGGTTTGTAACCGATATGACCGGTGCGGTGCTGAAGCATGGTGAAATGGCGGTTCACATTCCCGCCCGCACCAGCCGCCTGGCGCACAGCTTGGACCTGATGGATTTAATCAGCAGCCACGGGGCCAGGAATTTAATCATCTGGCCGGAAGTGCGGGTCGGCAGTCGGACGGTAGCGGACAATGCGCTGTTCTTTGGACGGCCCCTGGACCTCAAATTTAACAAGCCGCAATTGGCGGTCCATATCAGCGGCAGCGGGCAGCATTATGACCTGCGGATTGACGCTAATGCTCCGGCTCTTTGGGCTTTTGCCAATGTGAAAGATACGTCGGCCACCTATTCAGATAACTTTTTTGGCATCCGACCAGGGCGTACTGCGGTGATTCATATTACGCTCGATGAGCCAATGGCACCCGCTGATTTCCGTCGGAAGCTTGAGGTTCGGAGCATTTATGATCTGGCCCCGGATATGCGGGCGTGATATCCGGACATGACAAACAGGCGACGGATTGTAATGCAGGCATCCTGCCTGCACCGGAAGCACAACAAAGCAGGCAGGGCATTTCAGGCCTACCTGCGAGGAAGCAATTTGTAGAGCACCGGATGACAATCCGGTGGTTGATCCAGTGCCGTGAGCCAACCACCGGGTTATCACCACGGTGCTCTATGATGCGATGATTCTACCGAGCACCGGATGACAATCCGGTGGTTGATCCAGTGCCGTGAGCCAACCACCGGGTTATCACCACGGTATGATGCGATGATCCCCCGTGAGGCCGAAAATCGTCCCGGCGCGCCGGGATCGCAACCCGGCGATTACTTGGTCAGGTTCCCAGTGCCGCCAATGCCGCAAGGACTTCCGCGTGATGGTACTGCACCTTCACCTTGGGAAAGATTTTCGCAATTTTGCCGTTGCCGTCGATGATAAACGTGGTGCGTTCAATGCCCATGTATTTTTTGCCGTACATGGATTTTTCCTTCCAGACCCCATACGCTCCAGCCACCGCGTGATCCGTATCGGCCAGCAGGGCAAAAGGCAGGCTGAATTTTTCCCGGAATTTCTCGTGGCTGGCAACGGTGTCCGGACTTACACCCAGCACGACCGCCCCGGCCCGTTCCAATTCCGCAATTCCGTCTCGAAAATTGCACGCTTCGGTCGTGCAGCCCGGCGTGTCATCCTTGGGATAAAAATAGAGCACCACCTTTTTCCCTTTCAGTCCTTTTAAGCTAATATCCTTCCCGGTGGTGCTGGGAAGCGAAAACGCCGGAGCCGTGTCTTTTTCCATCATGGCCATAAATAAGTTTCCTTTGCCTGCGGTTAACCACGTACACTAAGCGTGCAATCCTACGCAGGAAGGCTCGGAAAGGCCAGTAAACGGCATCCGTCTGTAGTGCACATGGAATGCAGAGAAGAATACTCCATCGCTGCTTATCACAGATTAAAGAAAATCTGTTGAATTCCGATGCCCAACGCTGCCGCGGAGCGAAGAAATAAGTGTACCGCCGGCGCACTGGCCGCACGGTGAAATGCCAAACGCCGAAAAATCGATTATGATTGCCGTCGCGGTGGCCAAGGGTAAATCTGCGCAGAGTTAAAAATGCTGACAAAACTAAAACTGCGAAATTTCAAACGCTTTGAGAATATGGAGATTGACCTTGGTAAATCCGTCGTGTTTATCGGCCCGAACAACTCCGGCAAGACCACGGCCCTGCAATCGCTTGCCCTTTGGGACGTGGGCCTGCGATCTTGGCTGGCCAGACGGGGCGGTACAGCATCGCCGGAAAAGCGGCCCGGGGTGGCCATCAATCGTCGCGATCTTATTTCCGTTCCCGTCCCGGTAGCCAATCTGCTGTGGCACGGACTCCACACACGCAACGTGCGAAAAGAGAACGGGAAAACGATAACCAACAATATCAGGGTGGAAGTTTCGGTGGAGGGCATCACGGCTGATGTCGCCTGGTCTTGTGGTTTTGAATTTGATTACTCCAACGAGGAATCCTTCGTGTGCCGGCCCTGCCGCCTGCCGGAATATCAAGAATCCCCAGTCAGCAAGGCGAAATTCTCCCAGATACCGCCGCAGGCTGAAACCACCAAAGTTGCCTATCTGCCCCCTATGTCAGGCTTGGCGGATCGCGAACACCTGAAACAGGCGGGCGAGATTGATTTTCTGATCGGACAGGGACGGACTGCGGAGGTTTTGCGCAATCTTTGCCGCCGAGTCTTCGATGGCAGCAGTGGATCTGATACCTGGGATTCGCTGGTGGAGCAGATGCGCAACCTTTTCGGCATCCAATTGCTCGAGCCAGTCTATGTCGCCGAACGCGGTGAGATCACCATGGAGTATAAACAGGAGGGAGTGCGCCTCGACTTGTCCAGCTCCGGAAGAGGATTGCAGCAAACGCTTCTTCTCCTGGCGCATCTTTACGCCAATCCCCAAACCATACTGTTGCTGGATGAACCTGATGCCCACCTGGAGATATTACGGCAGCGGCAGATTTACCAGGTATTGTCGGATGTTGCGGATCAGCAGGGATCTCAGATCATTGCCGCCAGTCACTCTGAGGTCGTGCTTAATGAGGCGGCCGGCAGGGGCAAAGTTATCGCCTTCGTGGGCAGCCCGCATACCATGAATGATCGTGGCAGCCAAGTTATTAAATCTCTCACCGACATTGGTTGGGATTTATATTTCCAAGCGGAGGAGAGGGGTTGGATATTATTTCTTGAGGGTGCCACCGATCTGGCAATACTACAGACGTTTGCCGCAGAGATGGGACACCCCGCGGCTGCCTGCCTCCAGAGTCCGTTCGTTCATTACGTTGCCACCAATTTGCCCAACAATGCCCGAAGCGTATTTTTCGGGCTGCGCGAGGCTAAGCCCGACCTCGCGGGGATTGCTATTTTTGATCGGCTTGAAACGAGCCTTCAGACCGAAAAGGGGCTTACGGAGTTGATGTGGACGCGACGTGAGCTGGAAAATTACCTCTGCTTTGAAGAAGTGCTTCTGGCCTATGCGTCCAGCAATGATGAGACGGACCTCTTTACGGTTTCCCAGGAACCGAAGCGCCAATTAGCCATGCGCGAAGCGATTAAGGAAACTACTGAGGCACTGGCGGCGCTGGACCGGCCCAGCCCATGGTCGGTGGACATCAAGGCGACAGACGATTTTCTGGACCCATTGTTCAAATCCTATTTTCGCAAACTTAACCTCCCAATGACGTTTCGGAAGGCGGACTACCATCAGCTTGCCCGATTCGTTCCCCCGAACCGCATCGACCCGGAAATAACCCTGAAACTCGACGCCATCTGCGCCACTGCAAAAAAAGCCAGACCGAGGAAATGAGATGATGGGCAACAGCCGGTCGGTGGCGGGCGTGGCAATTTTTCGGGGCATTGCCGAAATAATGCTGAATCAGAGGCAAACCACGGCCATTGGTGCCGACAAGTCAGGAGTCTGTCCGAAGTGCCTTTATGGTCTGTTCCACAACCGGCACAGCCGGCGGCTAGGAGCCTGTCCGAGTAATCGCCGGGTTGCGATCCCGGCGCGCCGGGATGATTTTTGGCTCCCGTCAAGAAGCGGCGACGATGGCGTACCTGACACGGATGGTACTCCGAGGAGCCGCGCCGCTGAGGGGGGCCAAAAAGCACGCCGCCCCGCGGGGTGGGCCTGAAATGCCCCGTCTGCTTTGTTGTCGGATCTCGCAGACTCATTATTGAGAGTCGGCTCGATCCTCCGCCGCGCATACGGGACATTTCAGTCCCATCGCAATCCCGGCCATTACTCGGACAGGCTCCTAGAGAAGGCAGCGCGAAACAAGGGCTATCGTCGCCGGTAGCCGCCCCGTTATTCTCACCCATTTACCACATAAGGCCGAGGGAAATTGGCGGACCGTCGATGGGCTTGTTAAAATGGTTGATCAAAATAAATGCTCCAATTGCGGACGCGAAATTGGTGCGCTGGAGACCACCTACCTCTGGCAGGACCATCAGGTGTGCGGCCAGTGTCACAGCCTTGCGCGTTAATTTCGGACAGAATCCCGGGACCGCCGGCGCGATCCACTCTAAAATCGCGGCGTGCGGTATGCAATTCAAGATAGACCGTAAAAAGACCGCAGATTACGCGGATCACGCGGATAAGTGCCGGGGTTCGACCTTCGGGATCTCCATACGCATCACTCCCCGCGCTATTTGATAAGGGTCAAGGCAATCCAAAGTGTCTTTTCCCTATGGCGATATTGCAACGGTCCAAAACCAATCTGCGCTATTGAGGCTTGAGAGCAGAAAGTCGAAAGCAGACCGCAGGAGGTTTTTTGCCACCGCGACAGCCACTCTTTTGTGCCAGCCGAATGTGCTCCACTCTCTACTCTCTCGAAACTCTGCTCTATCGGGCCGCAGCCCGATTCCCTGGTATCCGCGTAATCAGCGTGATCCGCGGTTTAATCCCGTTGCGTCCCTCAATAAAA
>JAJZGH010000113.1 GCA_021798635.1 Planctomycetota bacterium
GCACCCGTTTAAAGCGGGCCCGAAAATCGTGGCCTGCACAGCCATCAAAAAAATAACTCCCACAATCAGCGGCCAATTCAACGTCATAATACCTAGGCCGCCCAAGCTCAAAAAGATCAGTTCCATGACCTTTGCGGCAATAATGACTCTGCGCCGGGGAAACCGATCCGCCATCCAACCCGCCACCGCATAAAAAAGCAGAAATGGCGCGGTAAACAAAATGGTAATCAGGCCGGGCAAGCCCGTATGATGGTGGCTAAGAGCCAGCAGGCTCACCGCTTGCTTATTGAAGTTATCATTAAAGTTGCCCAGAGTATACGCCACCGCCATGGCGATAAAAAGCATTCGCCCGCGCCGAATTTGCTCCGTCAAGCTGATTGCTGACAATGGGGCCGCCGAAGCCGACAGTGGAACGTCAGGTTGTGGAGGCTCGGCCATGATATTGTTCCCCAACTTAATTATTTCATCACCACTGTCGCTCAAGATATTCTACTGCGTCAGGGCTGCGGAAGAAAATAACCGGGATATAACGACCTTTCCGTGAAGCAGACGTTCAGCGTTTGGATCGAACGGGTAAGGGGCGAAGGAATAGATTTGTCAAAATTTATTATTGCCCGCATCATCTATGGCTGCGGCGCGTTAGGCTAAGTATGTCGTGGCCTTGCGTCGACGGGCGGTAGAGTTCACAATCATGATTGTTAATGTGCAGCGCAGGGCTTTCCCTGCAAGCGCGGAGAGGTAATGTCGCAAAACGCAGTTCAAAGTATCTCGGCGGATACACCGCTATTGCAGGAATTTCCACCCCTGCTGCGCAACCGTAATTTTTTTCTATTAATGAGTGGCTATGTTGTTTCCGTCATTGGGGACCGGGTCCATTTTCTCGTGATGCTGGAACTGCTTTGCTACGTGGTACTCAAACGCCACGTGGAATCCGCCCAGCACGCCGCACAGCTTAACTTAGCCATGTTTTTACCGTTTTTACTTCTGGCTCCCCTGGGAGGGGTTCTTTCCGATCGGCTGCCTCGTCGATGGGTCATGATTTCCTGCGATCTGGTCCGCAGCATCATTGTCATTATCGCCCGAACCGTCCTGCTGGTGGCGGCCTACCATAGCTCGCTTTCCACGCCGGCACTTCTGGTCATGCTCTTTGGATCAGAAATTATTCTCTCCTGCTTTGGCGAAATGTTTTCGCCGGCCCGCGCCGCCATTGTGCCGAATCTGGTACATCCAAAAGAGTTGTTGCAGGCCAATTCTTTTCTTTCGGTTGCCGGGACTATTTCCACACTTTTGGGATTTATCCTCGGCGGATTATTGCTGAAATTCGGCCTCGAAATAGCCATGTACGTGGATGCCGGTACCTACTGCCTGTCGGCGTTAGCGGTATTTTCCATGCGGATGCGTCCCGGTATGGATCGGCCCGAACCGGTGCGCGGAGGCAAACATAACAGTCTGCTGAAGGAATTAAAAACCGCTTTGGGCTATCTCAAAGTCCACAAACATCCGCTTCAGGCTATTTTGCTGGAATTGGCGTTCACTACCGCCAGCGCTGTGATACTTAACTGTATGCCCGCTATTGTTACGGCTCGCTTTGGTCTTTCCAACAGTGATTTCGCCTATTTTCTGGGCGTTGCCGGTATCGGTATGATTGTCGGGGCTGCTCTGGTCAGCAGAGCACGCAATGGAATTCCTAAAGAAATTGGAATTGGCTGGTCAACCGTTGCCATTGGCGTTGGATTATTGATGGCGGCCTGGGCCGCCCATTGGGAAACGTTTCTGGTCTGGCTGACCCTGGCGGCGATGTTCGGGGCCATCATGTTCATCACCGTTGATACCCTGCTGCAGCGCGTGGTGCCGGATTACATCCGCGGGCGAGTCATGGGAGCGCGCGATCTCATTACAACATTCGGATTGCTTGTGCCCACGGTGCCCATCGCGTTCTGGAGAAATGTCGATTCATATATTATGAATATCATTATTGGTACGGGCGTGGTAATCACCATACTGGGGGTGGCCCTGCTAATCATTTACTACCGTCGCCAGCCACTTCCTGTTGGCTCAGCGGTCGCCCGAAGACTGGCTGCGGTTTACATGGAATTATTTCATCGCTGGCGGCGGGGCAATGCGTGCCGCATTCCGGTAACTGGTCCGGCCATCGTTGCGGCTAACCACACTAGTACACTGGATCCACTGGCCGTGGGGATCGGAAGTCGGCGGCGTCTGGTGCAGTTTCTTATCGCCCGTGAAACTTATGAGTTGCCGATACTGAAATACCTTTTTTCCGCCCTGGGCTTTATCCCCATCGATCCCTCTGCGCCGGAAACAGCGGGTATCCAGACGGCAGTGCAGCAATTGAAACAGGGGAATGTCGTGGGGATATTCCCTGAAGGAACCATTGGCGACGGCAACGGGTTGCGTAGCGGGCACAATGGGGCGGCGATACTGGCATTGAGCACCGGCGCTCCGGTCATTCCGGTATATATTACCGGTACACGACGGCACGAGAGCGGTAAAAAAGACTGGCTCCATCCGGCGAAAGTACGGGTGTTCTATGGCGCTCCGCTGATGTTTAACGGTTTGGCTGAGCAACGCGAAAATCCCGCTGTGCTGGCCGACGTCACAGGGCAAATTATGGAGGCGATAGCCAAGCTGAAAGATCGCGCCGATGCAGCACTGGCAGCCTCGGCGATCAAAGGCGAGCGATAATATGCTGGCAGATCGGCGAAAGTTGCGACTTCCACCAACCTGATGGATTCCACCCCTATTGAGTTTCACTAACTGCCGCAGGCGTATATGATTCGCCCGGTTTGGTCCGAGGCGTTTTGGTATGAGCAAAGCAAGAAAGGAACCGCAGTGGTTGCGATTCGGCTCCGGTGAAGGATATTTCGACCGCAGCCATCGGCCTCTGCAATGCCTGATTTTCATTGCTCCGCTACTGATTATTTATCAGATCGGGTCGGTGCTGCACCCCTGGAGTCCGGTGCACAGCCAATCTCACAATATCATCGCCTTTGAACTGATGCTGAATTTCTTCTCGCTGTTTGGAGCTGTGGGAAACTATCTGCCCCCCCTGGCCGTGGCGGCCATTCTGCTGGGCTGGCATGTCGCCCGTAAGGACCCCTTAAAATTTGAGCCGGGGCTTTATGTGGCCATGGGGGCGGAGAGCTTTCTCTGGGCGGTAGCGTTGGTAATTCTATTTGTAGCCGTGGCGCACGGAATCGCCATGCAGGCTCTTACGCATCCCGTGGAACATGTCATGACCAAACTCTCCTGGCAGTCGCAGGTTGTCTTGTCCATTGGGGCGGGCATATATGAAGAGCTGCTGTTTCGCCTGGTTTTACTCACGGTGTTAAATATCATTCTCGTGGACTTGTTCGGCCTTTCCGTGGCCAAGGCCATTCCGGTCATTATTGTTGCCTCCGCAGTATTATTTTCGCTCTACCATTTTTTAGGCAATGAGCAGCCGACATGGGGGGCCTTTGTCATCCGAACCATCGCCGGTATCTATTTTGCCGGGATTTTTATTTTCCGCGGCTTCGGCATCGATGTCGCCACACACGCCGGCTATGATCTGATGGTCGTCGGGCTTGACATCATGTCCCACCACCACGGATGACGTGTAGCTGCGCCGAAGAAGTGGCGGGGCAGCAAAAAAGCCAGTCAAATACTGGACTAATTGCGACGGGCCAAAACCCACTGCCTCACCAAACCAAATTCCACGCCCAACTCGACGCTGCCGCATCGAGCTAAGTACACGCCGCGATCACACGCCCAATGCCCCCACGAAAGACGCCCATTAGCCCAACGCGGAAGCGTCACCGTTCGATGCGACACGCAATAACGGAAAATATCTGCAGTTACGATTCAGAAAGCGAGATCGCCGAGCCGGGCGGCAAAAAATATGGCCGTCAAGGCGGACAACAAGGCCAGCATCCACAGCAATGCGGAGAGGTGAAACTTTTTAACGCTCTGCATGGGATGCCAAAGTACGGAAGATGGAGCATCAGCGGGGATTTCCGTCGCCGCAGGCCATGGACATGGCACAATCTGTCCCGTTGCCGGGAAGTATTCATTGGGCAGGCGCGGGGCATTGATACCGCCGATCAGAGTTTTGCGTTGTTGCGCCGTGCGCGCCGCCACCTGCCAGACGGCGGCGGAAAAAGCGTGACCACTTCGTGGCAGTGCCACACCATACCGTCCCGGCGCAATTTGAGGCAATGGAATGGTCAAAAGTTTTCCGTGTGGTTGTATTACCGTGGCGTTTACGCGAAGGTGATTGAGGAAGTTCCCCGGGCTAGCCGCACGCACCGCGAGAAACCAGCGACCATTTCTGCGATGAGCGGTGATATGAAAATCCGGATTGCCAAACGGCGATTGGACCCGGTTAAGCACGGAGGTGTAGAGACTACGTGCCGCCGCGGAATTGTCGGAAAAGCAGATTGCTCCAACGCTGCCTAAACCTCGCCGCCAAACTGCCGCCAACGGGTATCGCCCGCCCTGCGCCACAAGCGTGGCCCGCTGCTTAAGGTAAACGCGGTCCCACAAATTGCTACGGCCCTGAAGGCCAAACACCCGCGATTTCCATCCGATCTCTACCCTGTTGGGTGTCCCCTGAAGTTTCCGTTGGATGACAGAGCGCAAAACGCGGCCCCATTGGCTCAATCGCTGCATGGCAAGCCGCGTCGCCCCGGTTGCCGCAATCAATTCTCTTGTTGCGCTGCTGCTGCGGCCCGGAGCAACCACGGCGAATTCTACGGCGTCGCGTTGCAATAATCGTTTCCACGCCGGTAGATTTAAGTGCGGGATGCGACCGTCGGTAACGACCATCAGAAGCGCCTTTTTTGTCAGCAAGTTGCGCAGAAGCGGCAATGCCGAATTCGGGCGCGTCGGGCCGTTGGGAACAATTTTCGCCAGCAGCTTCGGCAACAGCGGGCGCACGGTCTGCACGTCGCCCTTGATCAGCGTTCGAGTCTGGCCGGAGAATAACAGGACGGTGATGTGATCCTTGGGTCTAAGTAGCTGCACCGCGGAGCAAACTCCATGCGCCGCCAGCGCGAATCGTGTTACGCCGGAACTCGTGGCATTGCCTAGCGATCCACTTACGTCCATCAAAAATAGGATATGCAGTGGTCGTGGATGGGGAGGCACGCAGGATAGCGGCGATAGTTCCTCAAGAAGTGATGGCGTGTCACGCACCCCCCGTGGTAAGCCGTAGCCTCCGGGGCCAAAAGCATTGCGGGTGCCCCCGAGCAACAGGCCGCCGCCGATGTCGGTAACGTAAGCCGATAAGCGCCTTTGTGCCTGCGGCGATAAATCCTTGATCGGAACATTATCCAGTACCACCGCCTGAAAACGCTCAAGCATGGTCAGGGAAACAGGGAATTGCGCCGGCGGCAACGTCCGTGAAATCCACCCAGGAACCAGACCGGTTTTGGCTGATGGCTTTGGGGTAATAATCAGTACGCGCGGCAGGTCTGGTGTGGGGATCGAAATTTCAGCACTGTTATCGCCGGGCCAAAAATCATGATTCAGCAATTTAATGGTGATCCTTTGATGCGCGTGAATACGGCTGTGATCTTGCGGCAGCAGCACCATTTTTACCCGCGAATCCCGGAATCGCACCGGCAACTGCGCCAGCACCTGCGAGCCGCATATTTCCGCAAGCCTGACTGAAGCGCGCCCGGTGGATCGCAGCGTTACTTGTAATCGGGGCCGGAGGGATAGATGGCTGCGATGGGCGGCGTTCACAGTGCCCGGGCTGCCAAACACCCATTGTAAACCGGTAATGCCGACATCGACCGAGTTGGGCGGAATCATCGTAACCGCAAGAGGCGCTTGCGGCACAGCGCGTGGCGACGGTAACTGCCAATGCAGCAGTCCGGTGGTAAAAATCCAAATGGGCGTTAATCCATAGGATTCCAGTAGGTGCCTGGTGGAGGCTCGCCGGCGCGATGTTGCATTCAAAGCAATCGGCTGGACCGGCACATCCTTCGGCAGCAGCTTGGTAGCCAGGACATGCGGCCGTGACGCAAATGTCACCAGGGTAACATGGACCCCGCGTGCCAAATGTGCCGTAAGAAATCCGCGCAGCCAATGCGCCTGACGCCAGGGGGCCGTAACCGCCGCCGGCGAATAATCCAGCGCCACGATGATCCGCTTCGCCGATGAGGCAAAACGTACAGCAGGTCCCGTTGCCGCCAGAACCGCGAGTAGGGCGGCAAGCAGAGGTAGTACGATGGTATAAAGTTTCCAGACTTTTGTGTGCGATCTAGTTATGTAAAGCAGCGCAACCCCGAAAGGCACGATGATAAAGAGACCCAGAAGCATGTAAGGATATTGCAATTCCATCATGCTTACATCTTACCATCATCGTCCGCATCAGACAGGCCGCGTCGCCGTTTAAGCGGCTGTCCGACAAGCTGTGCATGGGCTTATGCTGCACGCATATCAGCATCCACTGCGTCGGCTGCAATCCAGCCGGACATTAATGCCATCGGCATGCCCGGGCCGGGATGAGCCGAGCCGCCCGCGAAATATAAACCTTGCACATCGCGACTTCGATTAGCCGGTTTGAAGGCTCCATTGAATCGGCCATGACTGGCCAAGCCGTAAATAGCGCCGTTCCACACATGATAGCGATCACGGATATCTTCCGGCGTCAATGCACGCTGACAAACAATTCGCGATTCCAGATCTTTTAATCCTGCAGTGCGTGCGAGCTTGTCAAAAATAACGCGGCGATATTCCGGAAGAATCTTTTTCCAGTCCTGTCCCGGGCGCAGGTAGGGCGTATGAACCAGAATATACAGTGCCTCGCCGCCCGCGGTAGCCACCGACGCATCGCTACCTGCCGGAGCGCAAAGATAACACGTGGGATCGGCGGCGGGAATGCCGCGCTGATAAATGTCATGAAATTCCTGCTCCGGATCACGGGAAAATACGAAATCATGATGGGCCAGGTGATCATACCGCTTGTTTAAGCCCAGATACAACACCACCCCGGAGCAGGCTGGCTCATAACGGCGGCGCTTCTCAAATTTTCGGGCAGGTGCTTCCGGCAGCAACTCTTTATGTGTCAAAACCACATCCGAATTGCTGATAACTGCCGATACGGGAAATTCCTTGCCATTGGCGCTTACCACAGCAACCACCTGTTTCCCATCCGTCTTAATCCGTTCCACGGGGCAGTCGGTATGAATTTCAACACCCAGCGTGCGGGATATTTTCTCCAGTGCTTCCGGCACCGCGCGTGTGCCACCGCGCGGGTACCAGATTCCTTCACTGATTTGCATATCCGCAATGCCCATGAGCACGGCGGGTGAAAGCGCTGGAGCCGAGCCTACATATTGCGTGAAGTGATCCACCATCTGCGCGATGCGCGGCTCATGAATAATGGATCGAACCGTCGCATGAAGCGTGCGGCCGAGTTTCATATTCATCAGATCCTGCAGCACGGAAACCTGTAGGCTCCCTTTGAAATCAAACGTATCCCGGATGGATCCAATGGATTTCCAGAAAAAATATTTATCCGATGCGTTGCGCATCAGTTTTGATTGCCGCAGCAGTTCAGCATATTGCTGGTCCATCGCTTTCCCAGGGGCAAAAGCGTTGAGATTGGCGGCCATGCGTTGCGGATGATCCACGAGATCCAGAACGCCCCCGTCATCAAAAAAGCAGCGCCATTGCGGATCCAGCCGAACCAGGTCCAGAGCATCTTCAAGTTTTATACCGGCTTCGGAAAATATGCGGCGGAGAACAAAGGGCATAAGCAGAATGGTCGGCCCCATATCGAAACGGAATCCCGCGTCCGTATGCACCGCCGCTTTACCGCCCAACCAGCGATTTGTTTCAAAGAGCATGACGCGGTGCCCCCGGCCCGCCAGCGTACAAGCCGCCGCCAAACCGCCTAATCCGCCGCCAATAATTCCAATAGGATGCTTGGTTGTAGTTGCCTTCACCATTGTATATGTGCGAACCTCAATAAACGAACCTGCCTGTTACCAGAATCAGCAGTGCCGCTATTCCGACAGGCATTAAAGCGAATCATATTTTTTATCTCGTGACTTAATTGAACCCTCATCCTTTTCTTTAGGGGTACCGGCAAACCCCATGAATATGCGCAACAGGGCCGCCAACGCGCGCAGTCGAACCGCCAAATCCGCGCCATGCAGCAGGCGTAATACCAACAGCAATATCTGCTGATCATGCCGCTCCGGCTTGCGCAGGTGCGGAAGCGTGCGGCCCGTACGTTCTACGATCACATTAGGCCAAGTCATGGCCAATAATCCCTCGGCGCCGCGCGTCGTACCGTAGCCGCTTTCGCCACGCGCGGTAAAGGGAACCTCCGGATGAGCTGTAGGTGCAATAAGGTCATTAATAACAATGCATCCTGCGTCAATCCGCCGGGCCAGGGTGCGTGCGGGCACCGAATCCCCAAAAATCGAGGCGCTAAGGCGCAAGGGGCAGGCGTTATATGCCGTGAGCGCTTCCAGCGTATCCGCCACGACCTGTACACACAGCACCGGTGCCACTAAATCCGCCGACATAATGGGCATCTCTGAAGTGGTGTGCATCAGAATCAGCGGCCCCAGTGGTTTGTCGCCGGAGATTTTTCCCACCACCAGCCGTGCACCGCGCGCCAAAGCGTCGCGCACCAGCGGCAGGACTTTCTGCGTAGCTGCTTCGCTTAGTGGCACAGGCTTATAATCGGCGAATCGGTTCAACAGCAGGTGCTCAAATTTCTCCAGCATGGACCGTACAATCATAACCCGGCGGGGAGCAATGCAGGTGGCGCTGCCATTAAATTCCAGACCGAATTGCAGCAATGCAACCGCCCGATACAAATCCGCGCTGGATAATATAAACACCGCGTCTGATCCGGAAAGTTCCATTATTGCCGGATGCGGCGGCTTACCAGCCATGGAATTCGCGATGGCTCTTCCCGCAGGGACGGAGCCGGTCAGAATGATCTGATCCACGCCCAGTTTAATCGCCTCATGTACCACCTCCGAGTCTTCCGGCAGCAGATGAATCAACGTTGGATCAATCCCGCTGGTCCGTAACAGGCTCACCATCGCCACGGCCGCGCTGGTACCCTTGGTCCCTGGTTTTAACAGTACGGCGTTGCCGGCAACCAGAGCCTGAAGTACCTGCACACCAGGAAGAAATAGCGGGTAGTTGGATGGACCGACAATCAGTACCAGGCCATGTGGGCGGTGATCCACCGTAATCCGAATGCCGGACAGCCAGGGTGATCGCATGCGCGGCCGCAAAAGCGGTTCCGCGCGGCGCAATAAAAATGTTGTGGCGTTGGCCAGTGGAATAATTTCCCCAGCCAGGCTCTGCACTTCAGTGCGGCCCGGCAAATGAGATAATGCCTGGATAAACCGGGCCGGAGACGCGGCGAGGCTATGGCGAAATTTGGCGATGGCATAAAGGCGATGCTCGATGCTCTGCCGGCTCCATTGAATCTGGGAAGCGCGTGCCTGCGCCACGCTAAGTTCCAGTGGTTGTGTCGCGCTGCGGCGTGCGGAAAATGGTTGTTCAACAGGTTCCATAAATCACCAATGCCCTCACACCGCCGCCGAATCAGCATCCCGTTGCGCATTTTTCAATGGCCTTATTCTACACGCTTTCATGGTCATTGCCGCGGCGAGTTGGTCCCACTGTGATTTCAAGTCCAGATCTTCCAGGAGTAATCGCGAACTGATTCGCGCTGATTCATATATTACCGGCAGGCCGCTTCCGGGGTGCGTGCCGCCGCCCACCAGATATATTCCGCCGGTTTCTTCAAAGCGGTTATGAGGGCGGAAATGCAGCATCTGTCGGAAATTGTGCGCCAAATTAAACGTGGCCCCGCGGAATATGGCCATCCGGTTCTGCCAATCTTCCGGAGTAACCACCCGCTCAAAGCGAATTCGGGATTCAATATCTTTTAGCCCAAAACGCTCTAATTGTCGCAACATTCGCTGTCGGAACGGGACCTTCGCGGATTTCCAGTCAATATGACTATGTTGATGCGACACCGGCACCAAGACATACAGGGTGCTGCAACCCGCCGGGGCCAGAGCGGGATCAGTCACGCACGCGTTCTGAATATAAAAGGACGGATCTTCCGACAGCCGATGATCACTTTCAATGTCCCGCAGATTCTTGCGGTAATTCTCGGCAAGATAGATATTATGATGCAGCAAATTGGGGTAATGCCCCTCAATGCCCAGATACATCATGAAGGTGGAACAGGAGTAGCGCGACTTTTCAATCCGCTTATTGGTCCATCGGCGGCGCAGGCCGTCGGGTATAAGCCGGGGAATGTTGGCCGCAAAATCCGCATTGACAACGACCGCATCGGCGGGATAGGTGGCTTGATTCGTGCGCACGGCTTTGACCGTGCTTCCGCTGAATATCAGTTCCTCCACTGGTTCACTTAGATTAATTCGCACGCCCGCGGATTGCAAAAGTTCAGCCATGCGTTCGCTCACGCGCGCACAACCGCCTAACGGATGAAATACCCCATGCTCGTATTCGAGAAACGACAATATGGAAAATAACCCCGGGCAGCGAAACGGTGACATGCCCAGGTATTTGGCCTGAAAACTAAAAGCCAGACGAATCCGCGGATCAGCAAAATAACGTTGCAACTCCCGATCCAGCGAATTCCATGGACGCAGCATGGGCAACAATTTCATCATGCGTTTGGTGACCACGTCGCGCCAACCGGAAAACGGGGATTGTAAACAGGGGGCAAACGCCTCAAGTTTACTGCGATTTTCGCTGAGAAACCGGGGCAGATTTTCCGCGTCGCGGGGGGCCAATTCAGCCATGGCCGCCTGCATCTTGGCAACATCCCCCGTGGCGACAATTTCACCCTGTCCGGCAAAGGTCAGACGGTATTGCGGGTCCAGCCGCCGCATGGCAACTTCACTAAATAAATCATGCCCGGCTGCCGCAAAAATATCCTTGAGGATTTCCGGGTACAGAAAAAAGGTCGGTCCGACATCAAAACGGAATCCCTCACTTTCAATAGCACTGGTCCGCCCGCCCACACGGTCTTGCCGTTCAAGGATCGTGACCTCCAGACCAGCTTTAGCCAATAGCATCGCCGACGCCAGCCCGCCCGGCCCAGCGCCAATAACCACCACACGTTTCTGTTTGCTCATAGACCGCCCAAGCTTCCACGAAGTCCCGGTATTGTAGGCACGCAATTATATCGCCGCTGCAACACCTGATTCTATATTTCTACCATCCTTTACGCAAAAAATCGCCTCTAAGATTAAATTCGGACAAACACCCGGGATATCAATGAAAGTCTGTCGGCGGCCTGGGCGACAGGAGCGGCCGGCCGTGCCAATATACCGGCCCAGCGAATTGTGAAGGAACCGGTTACAATGATCACGGAGCACTTGACATATCCAAGGTGTCATTGCTCATTGGCCATTGAGCGCAGCGCCGGCGATTTTGGCGGTGGCAACGGCTTTTCGCCCGTTCCCGGCGGAATCTGGTTAGGCTTTATCCACTCCAGCCAGTTAGCCGCGCGGCAATCGGTCTACCTCGGCTGGTTCGGTTTAGCCGCTTCGTGGAAGCGGCGACAAGGGGCGTGAGTTATGAAATGGTGGCAGGCTTCACTCGTCGTGGTTCTTTTATTCCTTTTATTTGCTTCCGCTGAGGTGGGATGGCACCGCTATATTGCGACGGGGCTGCCGCTGGCTACTGCGATGCGCCATTTTTATCTTTCTAGGCCATCGGGGGGCCGTTACAGATTCAACGCGATTCCGGATTGGTTAATCCCGACGGCTGTGCTGGCGGTCATGGCTGGTGCGGCCAGCCGACGGCAACGACCTCTTTTTGTGGTCGCCCATGTATTGTGGCTCACCGCCGGGATGGTTGCACTGTTCCCGCTTTATACCCACTGGCTATACCCGCAGCCGCCGGATTGGCGGGAGTACCCAATGAAATGGAACGTCGCGGTCATGACTTATCTGTTTTGTCTGGCATGCGTTGGCCTCGGCGCATTTGTGGTGCGCGGGAACCTTCGCAACCAGCTCGGGAAAGCGGAAAAGCGGAGAGCCACCCGAGCCCAATCGAAAAGCGATGGGCCGTCCACCAAGTAAGAATCCCACGGCGACCACAGTTCCGACGCACTGCGTGTTACCCAGATCATGCACGAGGCAAATTGCAGCGTTCGTAATGTCGTCGAGCTTGTGGGCAAGGAGAGGGCGGCCCGAAACCAATCCCGGAGCGAAGGCACGGGACCTGCGGGCTCCACCTCTGGCCGGGATTCTCCGCATGGGGAACCCTCTGTGCACGGCCCAGGCGGGGCAGAAAATAGGCCACCAGCGTACACCCCGCAGCAGATAGACGGGATCATCCTGTTGATGTGCGCGAGGGGTTGAAGCGTCGAGCAGGCGGCGAAGAGCTTCCGGATCAATCCGGAGGAGCTGCGCGAGCGATGGTGGGATTTCGCACCCAGATGCACGCCCGCAAACGTATCAGCTATTCTTGGCGTCATGCGCGAGAAGGGCTGGACTGCCGAAGAAACTGCCATGCGTTTTCGTATTCCCGAGGAAACGCTGCTCAAGGGGATGGGGGGCGACGGGTGATGGACGCCCTTAATTGCACTGTGAATGTGTAGCGGCCCAGGTAATTGTGATGGAACCGATTGCAATGGTCACGTAGCACTGACCAATGATCAAGTATATACAAGGAATCCGCGCAATCCAGAAAATCTGTGGATCGTTTTTCCGGCCCCGTCGGCCATGCTCGGCTCTCCTCTGCCGACTGCGACGGGCCGATGTTCATCGGGTTGTCAGATTTCATTTTCGCGGCGAACTCAACGCTGCCGCATTGAGCTACGGGTATGCTGCGCGGGGGGTGCCCGATGCGGTCGATGCGAAATGGGGTCACGGGAAATATTTGCGGTCCCACGGTGCTGAATTTGAGATTTGTCGGCAGGGCGTTAAGATTAGTTTTCCAAGGGCCTGTGCGAGTAATTGTCCATCCCGGCGATTATTCGCACAGGCTCCTGGCAGAGGAATTGGATAATGCCGGAATTGCAAACGCCTGTGAACACTGGATCCCAGGATTTAATTACGTCCGTAGATCAATTGCGCGATGTGCTGCCCGCCATAACCGACGCCAGGGCTGCGACCATGGCAAGCATCGCCCAGCGCTACACTTTTCGGCTACCGCGATTTTATGCTGAAAAGATTTTGCTTAATGATGTGACTGATCCGCTCTGGGATCTGGCGCTGCCTAATGAAGGTGAATTAAATGATACCGGTGAAGAACGCTGGGATGCTTTTCAACTCGCTGATCGGGCTGTGAATCATCCGAGGTGGATTCAGAAATACCGCTACGAAGCGCTGCTGCGAGTAACCGATTTCTGCAGCGGGCTGTGCCGGTACTGCTATCTGAAGAATAGAGATGTCACGCCCGGGCGAATTTCGCATCAGGAAATTGACGCCATGTTTGATCAGGCGGAACAATCGCCGGGGCGAAGAGAACTGCGTGAGATTATTTTAAGCGGTGGTGATCCTCTGGCGGTTCCACCAGCCGTGCTTGAGCATGTGGCCCTGCGGATGCAGAGACTCAACAAAACAGTATCGCGACGCATTACCGTTACCATTCATACCCGTGAACCGGTCTGGTATCCGCAGCGGATTATTGGTAACACGGCGTTGCACCAAGCGCTGAAACAATTATCGCCGTCGTCGTATATTCTCCATGTGGTTCATCCGCGTGAGGTCACACCGGAATTGCACCAGGCCATGCTGGCGTTGACGGAACTGGCGGATTCTCGTCGGCCGCTCATGATGACCCAGCATCCCCTGTTCCGCGGGATTAACAATGACGCATCAATAATTACAGATATGTATGACCGTATGGATTCTGGCCCGGTGGTATTTAAGCCCTATTATTTGATCCATCCATTTCCCGATGGCACCTTGCCCCAGCACCGCCTGACCTTGCCCGAAAGCCAGAAGATTCTCCGCGATCTCGCCTCCGCCCCCGGTACACGTGTGCCTTTGCTCACCATCCCGACGCCCATGGGTAAATGCGTCATCGGCCCGTATGAGCAATTGATTGATCGTGGCGGCTATTATCTTCTGCATACCAAAGACGGCGTGCCCGTGCAATACGCTATTTCTCCCCACTATGATCCGGCTGAAACCAGAGTGCACATTCCGATTATGCCGGAGGTTCATCCCCGCACCGTTGCCTTGAAGGCCAGTTAACGTGTTGTTCAGGCGGGGAGAATCGCTTCCGGATCAAGGCCCATGAGTTTTAACCGCAGCAGTGTCAACGCCATCTGGCTGCTGCGCAGGCGAATGCTCTGCCGATCGCCGGAGAAATGACACGCACGCACATAAACGGCGCCCGACCCATTCGGTCCAGCTATACCGATATACACTAACCCCACGGGGTTTTTCGGATTGTCACTTATTGGGCCGGCATTGCCAGTAATCGCAACTGCAAAATGCGATCCCGCCCGACTCTGGGCCTGCTGCGCCATGGCGACAGCCACTTCCCGACTGACGGCTCCGTATCTTCTTATTAGTTCAAGGTCAACGCCGATGTCCGTCGATTTGCTCTCGTCGCTATAAGTAATCCATCCGCGATTAAAACATCCGGAGCTTCCAGGAACATTGGTCAGCATCATCGCGACCATTCCGCCTGTGCAGCTTTCCGCGGTGGTGACAGTCGTGCGATTTTGCAGCAGGTTCTGGACAATAACCTCCTCGAGTTTG
>JAJZGH010000373.1 GCA_021798635.1 Planctomycetota bacterium
GGCCGCGGCTTTGGAAAAAATTACCGGCCTGCTGATGGGATCGCAAAGCGTAGCAGCGGTAATTCCCGGTGCGCGGTGGAATGCCAAACGCTGGTCCGAACACGGCTATTCTCAAATTGTCCGACACGCGGCGGAGTCCGGCATGAAGGTGGTGGTTCTGGGCGCACCGGGCGAACAGGCGCTATGTCAGCAGGTGGTAGATCAAGCGGGTGGGGCGGCGCTAAACCTGGCGGGCCGAACGAGCTTGGCTGAATTAATCGCCGCGATTTCATTATGCCGAATCGTTATTGGAAATGACAGCGGTCCATTGCACGTTGCCGCAGCGCTGGGGCGGCCCCTGGTGGGTTTGTATGGCCCTACTGATCCGGTATCGGTCGGGCCGTTTGGCCAGATGGATCATGTGCTGCGCTTTGAACAAGCGGGCGAATATCGCGATTCAGGTATGGAAGACCGCAGCGCTACGCTGCAATCGCTTCCTGTGGAGACCGTATGGAAAAAAATTCAAAACGTCATGGTGCCGTAAATTCGGTCGCGGCGTTGCCGGAACTTATTTTGGCAAGTGCTTCTCCCCGCCGGGCGGAATTAATGCATAAGGCCGGCTACCATTTTCGGGTGGCTAAAAGCACCTTGCACGAACCGGCTCGCCGCCCGGAAAGCGTGCCGATTCGAGTCTGGCCGGTGTGCCTGGCGCTGCGCAAAGCCCAGAGCGTGGCCAACGCCCGGCGGCGGGATTCAATTATCATCGGGGCCGATACGATTGTGGTTCATGATGCGCGCATTATTAACAAAGCCGCCACACGCCGTCATGCGGAAGCCATTCTGCGAAGTCTTTCCGGGACCAGGCATGAGGTCATCACGGGGTTGGTAGTGCTGCGCGGGGATCAGTGCCAAATGGAATCCGTGGTTTCGATCTGCCGCATGAAAAAACTCTCTAAGCGGCAACTGCACAATTATCTGGATTCAAATCTGTGGCGCGGCAAGGCTGGTGCGTATGGCATTCAGGATTCACCGGACGACCCGTTTGTTGAATTAATCTCCGGTGAACATTCCAATGTGATGGGCCTGCCTTTGGCGACCTTGCAACGCATGCTCCGGGAAACAATTGGATAATATAACACCAAGTGTTAGATTATCCGATACTATACACATACATATAGCACCATATGCTAAGGCGGCGGCGTGAGCCTCGCTATCAGGCGGGCGTCCAAAGAGCCGTCAGAGGCATGGCCGTGAGTTGAGGCCCCATCGCGACAACCTCCCGCCCCAGATACAACACGATGCCGCGGATAAATCTGTTGCCCGCGGTCTGGGCCAGATCGCGCAGGCCCGTCAGCTCTGACGCCTTCACGTTCAGGCTGGCTTTTACCTCCACGCCCACGATTCCACCGTTGCGGCCCTCCAGCACAAAGTCCACCTCTTTCCCGTCGGTCGTGCGGTAGTAGTAGACCTTGGGCTGCACAGCGCTCCAGGCGCTTTGCTTACGCAACTCCTGTCCGACCAACGACTCTACCAGTGCGCCCATATTGTGTTGTGGATCGGCGAGATTCTCCGTGTCAACATTCCGAAGATGTGCCGCCAGGCCGGTGTCACTGAGGTACACTTTCTCGCGCTTTATCAAACGCTTATGAATGTTGATGGACCATGCGGGCAGGGGCTGATACAGATATGTCGCGTGCAGGAGCGTGAGATAGCGTGCCAAGGTGGGTTGGGCAAAACCCAGATCCCGTGAAAGCTCCGCCACATTCAACAACCCGCCGGTCTGCGCTGCCAGCAGACTCATCAGCCGCGGCATCTGCGTCAGGCCGTCAATTGCGGCCAACTGCCGCACGTCCCGCTCGATAATCGTCGTGATATAGGAATTGAACCAAGCCGCACGCCGCTGCGGATCCTTGCGGTTGATCACCTCCGGATAACCGCCGGCCGTGATTACTTTTGCGATACGATCGCGGCTGACGGCGGCGAAATCGCGCATGGGCGGGGGCTTTTTCCCGAATGCCATGTCAATAAAATCCTCACGGCAGCCGGCGATCTCTCCTTGTGAAAGCTGCTGTAGAGGAATTATCTCCATTCGCCCGGCCAAGGAATCAGAGAGTCTGGGAGATAGTAAAATATTGGATGACCCTGTGAGTAAAAAGCGTCCGGGGCGGCGATTGTTATCCACGGAAAGCTTAATGGGCCGAAATATCTCAGGAGCAAGCTGCACCTCATCAATGACGACCGGGCCGGTGAAGCCCGCAATGAAATCCGACGGCGCGGCAACAGCGGCGGCGCGTGCGACCGGGTCATCAAGCGTTATATACCGCGCCCGATGCGGCCCGCGCGCCAAGCTTTGAACCAGCGTGCTTTTACCGCATTGTCGCGGCCCCTGAAGCAATACCACGGGCGTATCTTTTAATGCCGCAAGGACAGCTTTTGTGAGAAATCGGTCATACATCGGCAGCTCCCGGGCGTAACCCTTATATTGGATAATATAACACCAAGTGTTATTTTATCCAATATATACCGAAGGTGCATTCGATCCCCCGCGAAGATGGCACTGTCCGGTGATTCGCACCCTGCTTGCGCCGCTGTTGATTTTCCAGGGCGGTACGGTAAGATTTCGGCCATGTCTTCTAAAGCTTTAATTTGGTGGCGTGGGGAAGCCCAGAAAGCCATGAATAATATGCTTGGCGTACATAAGGTTGTGGGAGGGAATGGGCCGGGGCGACGATACGCCACCGCGCAAGTCAACAACGCGTACGCCGTATTGGTTTCATCACAATTTCAAAAATATTGTCGCGATCTGCACTCGCAGGCAGCTGATCATATTGCAAAACAAACCCCAAGTAACATCCAAGCAGTTATTCTAGCGAGATTCACTGAAGGGCGGAAGCTTGACAGCGGAAATCCGAATCCGGGGAATCTCGGTAGCGATTTTGGCCGTTTTGGCCTTCGGTTATGGGAGGAGCTTGGGGGACGCAATAGTTGGAACGAACGGCGTAAGAAAGCGCTTGAACGTCTGATGCTCTGGCGAAACGCGATTGGCCATCACGATTTTTCGTCCGGCAAATGTGGAAACAGGACGTCCGTGCTGCTCAAAGAAGTTCGCGATTGGCGCAGGACTTGCAACCATCTTGCCACTGAATTGGACACGGTTGTCGGGAGCCATTTGGAACTCTTGACCGGTGTTAAACCATGGTAGCAATTGCTATAATATCAAGTGCATTGGCTTGCAGGAGCGCGTTATGATAAAAACACGGGGTCGTAAACAGAGAAAAGCTGGGCGGGTGGTATTCACGGTCGGTTCCGCTGCTAAAATCCGCTTTGGGAGCAGCAATCTTCCAGTAATCGTTGTTGAAGACAGGGGTGCCATAGGTTCCATGGGCCGACGGCTCGTGCGTGTGCGGCCGGTTGTGAATCCGG
>JAJZGH010000374.1 GCA_021798635.1 Planctomycetota bacterium
GTAATTGCGCTGGTGCAGAGCTTGATGCGGGAAAAACATCTTTACATTGCCGATGGGCACCATCGCTATGGCACGTGCCTGAATTATCGGGCGGAAATTACAGCGAAAAATGGAGCTGCTTTACCCGCGGATCACGGTGCCAATTTTGCCTTGTTCGTGCTGATCGCCATGCAGGATCCCGGCCTGATTGTTCTGCCTACCCACCGTGTCGCGGCCAATCTCACCGGATTTTCCATTGACGCATTTCTTCAGGCCGGCTCAAGTCAACTCCAGCGCGTGTCCGAAGAACTTGCCGGCGATGATATGGATCAACTTGAAAAGCGATTACCGGAGTTCGGCCTGCACGCCATGGGCATTTATGATCCCAAGTCTGATCGGGTAGTTGTGGTGCGGCCTATAGAAAAAGATCCCTTGGGGAAAATCACTGGCGATCCGGCCCTGGCGGGTAAGTCCGAACCGTGGCGGCAACTGGATGTCGCGATCTTGCAGCATCTGTTATTCGACCGCATCGTGGCTCCGGCATTCGCGCCGGGCCAAGCCATGCAATGGGCCTTTCCGCATGTAGCGCATGAAGTCCGGGAAATGTGCCGGTCGGGACAGTATCAGGCCGGCTTCGTTTTGCAGCCCACCCCTTTGGAATCGGTGCGGCAACTGTGCAATGCCAATGAACTTATGCCGCAGAAGAGTACGTTTTTCTATCCCAAACTGGCCACCGGGATGGTCATAAATTCTCTGTCATAATGGATATCTGTGTCGCCCGGACGATTCCGGAAAATTGCGGGTACCGCCATCGCCCGGGACAACAAACTGCCTCAAGCTGCGTTAGGCCTGTGGAAGCATCCGGGCTGCGGAAAAATTAAAAAGCGCAGCCGCCAATGCCAAGACAACTTGGGTCCTAGTACAGGTTGACGAAATGCCGGTAATCGCCACGGTCGCACTGCACTTTTTAGGCCAGCAGGGTTTTGCCTGGTGGGGCGTGGTGGCGTTGGCGGCGGGAATCGCGCTGGGCATTTACAGTTGGCTGAATGCGCGGCCAACAACATCGGACTCCTCCGTTGCGGCCCGGGAACCTATACCATGGACAGCCATCATCGGTGCCGGGGCAGCCATTATTTACGGCCTGACCGTGATAATTTTCCCCGCCACACGCGAAATTGTTGTCGCAGCGCTGTTTACCTTTGCCATCGCCGGTCTGGCGGTCTGGTTATTTTATAAACGTGTTTATCAGGTGCTGGGCAAGCGTAGAATAGCATCACTTTTCGCCCTGCGTCTGATGGGTATGGCCTTTATTTTACTTCTGATGTTTCAGCCCGTGCTGGCCTGGATCACCGTTCCGCATGTGATGCCTGCCCTGGGCATTATGATTGACGCCTCCGGCTCCATGAGTGTCAACGATCAACCCAATGAACCCAGCCGCTATCTGCTTAGTGTGCAGGCGGCCCACATGCTCATACACAGTCTTAAAGGTCGTTTTGCCATTAAATGTTTTGCTTATGACGGTATTCATAATGCTGCCCTTGCCGGCCCCACGCAATGGACCGCCATCGCCCCGGATGGCAAACAGACCGATCTGCCCGCCGCGATTAAAATGGCAGTGAATTCCGGCGTTCACCGATTGGTGCTTTTCAGCGACGGAATCCAGAACGGTCCAACCAAACTTCGTACCCTGGCCCATCTGCCGCTGAGAGTTTATCCCGTGGGCGTTGGTTCAACATCTACCCACGCCAGAGGTGTACCGCAAATTGAAATTGTGCGCGTCAACGGCCCGCAGACCGCACCGGTTGATACCCAGGTGACACTGACCGCATTAGTTCGCTCCAGTGCCTTTAATGACCGCACTATTCATGTGTATCTCATGCAGAAAAACAAAACGCTTGCCCAGCATCGGCTGGTACTGCATTCCGGCCCGGTGCCGCAAAGCGTACAGTTTAAATTCACACCGCAAAAAGTGGGCCGCCTGGTCTTAACCGCCCGCATTCCCGTGGACCCCGCCGAGCGTACCACTGCGGGTAATAAACAGCAGTTTCCCATGCTGATAACCAATCCTAAAATTGCAGTGCTGTATCTGGAGGGACGCATTCGTCCGGAAGTCGGACCGTTGGAGCAGGACTTATCGACGGATCCCAACGTGGATCTGGTAAGCTTGATTCAGACCCGCCCCGGCTATTTTATGGTGCGCGGGGCCAACAAACATCTTACCGCTCTGCCGGACACGTTACCCCAATGGAAACAATTTAAGGTCATTATCCTGGGCGATGTGCGTTCAAGTTTTTTAACGCGAGCCCAGCAGGATCAGCTTAAAAATGTCATTCGCAACGGGGCCGGATTGATTATGATTGGCGGCCAGCAGAATTTTGCCGGCGGTGACTGGGGCCAATCTGATTTAGCCTCCGCCTTTCCCATTGATCTCCAACCGGTGCAACCGCCGCAGCTTGATTCCTCGTTTGTTCCGCAACTTACGGCGTTTGGCGCACAAAGCCCGATCTTCCAGGGTATTACGACATGGTTTACTACGCCCACCGGTGCGCCGGCCAAAAATCAACTCCCCAAGCTCGCCGGATGCGTGGCGTTCGCCGGCGCGAAACCCGGAGCCACGGTGTTATTAACCGATCCCCAAGCACAAGTCAGCGGCCAACCGGCCATAGTTCTGGCAGTGCAGCATTATGGCAAAGGCCGCGCTGCAGCTTTTGCCGCCGATACAACGTATCGCTGGCAATTGGCTCTAAGAACAATGGGGTTGCGGTCGCCGTATCATCGTTTCTGGGGACAGTTGATCCGGTGGCTGGCCGGTGAAAGTAAAATTAAAACTTCCAAAGGTTCCTCCGTTACCGCCATGATTCGCCGTGAACGCTACGATACGGGCCACGCTGTGCATCTGCGCGTGGAAGTAACCGACGCGCGCGGCCAATTGACGCGCTACGCCCACGTCTCCGCCGCCTTGACGGGTCCGAGCGGCAAAACCCGCATGTTTCCTCTGCACGCCAGATACAGTAATATAGGTATGTATACAAAAAACTTTATGCCCCCCGCAGCGGGGCGGTATCATCTGGTATTCACGGCCCTGCGCCATGGTAAAACCCTCGGCACCGACAGCACCGATTTTTACGTCATTGCACCCGTCGGAGAAATGGACAAACTCGCCGCCGAACCCCGGACGCTCCAGCGCATTGCCTCCATAACCCGCGGATCCTACAGTGTCTTAAGCGGTATTAACGCCTTGGCCCGACGGTTAAAAGCTTCCATAACCCGCCAGAATCAGGTGCAAAGAACCGAGTTTCCTCTGTATAACAACAAACTGTTCTTCCTGTTGTTCATCGCCTCGCTTACCAGCGAATGGTTCCTGCGCCGCAAGTGGCAGTTGCAGTAAACCCGCTCCGGCCATTCCGCCGACAGGCCTGATA